>DAOLWT010000045.1:0-11134 GCA_035421345.1 Bacteroidales bacterium | reverse complement strand
AATACCGAATAATCTATTACCATTCCGTTTTTGGGAGACTGTGGGTTATTAATAGGACTCCCTATAATGGTTACATACAAATAGTATGAATGGCCATGTATGTTTTTACAAGGACCATCATAACCCCAGAGTGCATGCGCCATTTCAAATTTAAATTCTTTTGTAATACGTATAACTGCCATATATTAATTTTTTTGAATACAAATTTTCTTTACTTCCATTCCCTTATCACAAATAAATTTAATAAAATAAATCCCATTTTCGGGAAAATGAAATATAGTTTCTTTTAAAATATTTTCCTGTTTATTAAAAATTTGTTTTCCATCTAATGAATAAACTTGAATTGTAACATTATGTAATTCATTTTCATTTGAAGTTATTGTTATTTTTCCGCTGGAAGGGACCGGAAATACATTAATTTTAAATGATACAGAAATACTATTTCCTACACCTACCGAATTTCCCCATATATTTTCAATCCATTCGGGATGGTCGATATACGGATTACGATTATTTTGAATGGTATAAACTGCTTCATTTCGTTCCTTTTCTTTTTGACTAACGGGGTCTATGTTACACCAATGAAGCAACATATTGATATACCATGGTTCAAAAACTAATTCCGAATTATTAGATAAAACAACATCTGCTTCCGAAGAATTACTATACCACGAAGCAATAATATTTTCATAGCGAGTAGCCATATAAAAAAAAGAACGTGCAAAATCACCTTTAAAACTATCAATGGGTTCAAACACAACACCTGAATAACCTAGATCAGAGCATGTCCCTAGCATACTTCCATTTAGCGATGTCCATGTTGCCGTTTCAACGTCCGATAAGGGATAATTACTTCTGCGGTTATTTACATACCCATCGGTTGGTATTAGATGAAATAAGTCGGTATACATCGGTAAAACACTGCCTCCAAACCAACTACTGGGAAATGAATGTTCGCGATTATAGCAATCTCCTTCTGTTGTATAGTTACCGCATTGATTTGTAACAAACGAAAATTCATAAGGAGCAATACTTCCCGGGTTATCAGAATACATATCCCATACTTTTCCATTCGTTTTCTTATCAGTTGATTGAAAAGAAGTCCATAATTGGTCGTATGAAACAGACGTATGTCCTTTAATAATATTATATAAAGCTGTTTTTAATGGAAGTCCTGAAAGCCCTTCGGCATTGTCATAATACCCTGGAGGAATACTTGCTTTTGTTACAAGTGCTAAAAAAAATAAAAATAAAAAAAAATAAAAATGAAGAAATTTTTTTTTCATTATTTGTAGCAATATTTATTCAAATATTCTTGTGCATTTAAGCCATTAAGGTCGCGATATTTCAACAAATCGTTACACCCGTCATTATTTAAGTTTATTTTTAAAATCCCTCTGCTGAGGTATGCTTCTTTTAATAAAGGGTTTATTTTTATAGCTGTATTATATTCATTTAGTGCATTCGTAAAATCTCCATTTATTTCGTAAAGCTTACCTTTTCCCACATATGCAAGCGATTTATAATTAATGGATGATTGGTTAATACAATAATTAAAATCGCTTAAGGCTTCTTTATCTTTTTTTCCTTTAAATAAATTTGTATAAACTAATCCTCTTTCGTAAATACATTCTACCATAGTTGTGTCAATACGAAAAGCTTTCGTAAAATCTTCGATTGCTTTTTTTGCATCCTTTTTTAATACGAACGCTTTTGCTCTTAGCATATAATAAGTCGATTCGAGGCTATCATTTTCAATTAATAAAGATAAATCCGTTATTTCTTTATCGTATAAGCCCTGCCATTCATAAATTTTTGCTCTTAACAAAATAGCTTTCGTAAAATTAGAATCTTTTTCTATAATATTATTCAATAAGGAAATCGCTTTTTTTGCATTATCGCCTTTGGTAAAATCTATTTCCTGTGCCTCAGAATAATAGTCTTCTACATTTTGTGCTTTACTCATTAATGCAAAAAATAAAAAAAGTAAAAAAATAGTTTTCTTTTTCATTCTATTGAAATAATAAATGATCGAAAAGAATTTTAAATCCGATTAACGTTAAAATAATACCCCCGATAATTTCAACTTTATTTCCTAAAAACCGATTCACTTTTCCACCCAAAACAACCCCTCCATAAGAAATAATAAATGTAATAATGCCGATAATAGCAATTGAAAGTATTATAGGAATATTTAATAAAGCAATACTTAAACCAACAGCGAGTGCATCGATACTTGTTGCAAACGATAATGTAAGCATTACCCATAAGCTTGAATAATCATAGCCTTTCGGACATCCTTTTCTTTTTATTGCTTCTAAAATCATTTTAAGTCCAATAAATACTAATAAAAGAAAAGCAATCCAATGATCGAATTTTTCAATATAATCTTTTAGATAATATCCCAATACCCATCCTATTAAAGGCATTAATGCTTGAAATCCGCCAAAAAAGATACCTGCTTTGAGTGCTACTTTTTTTCTTTCGCTTTTTGATAATGCCCCAAAACAGAGCGAAACAGCTAAGGCATCCATTGAAAGTCCTATTGCTATAAATATAACGGTTATAATCTCTTGTGTCATTGTTATTAAATTAACGAAATTATTTTTTCAAGATATGCGGCATCTATTTCATCGAATGAATTTTTTTCCTTGCTATCGATATCTAAAACGCCTTTAATCGTTCCATTTATATCAAAATAAGGAATTACTATTTCCGATTGGGATCGTGAATCGCATGCAATATGACCCGGAAATAAGTGAACATCGGGAACAATGATGGTTTTTTGCTGGTTTATACTTGACCAACAAACACCTTTATTTTTTTCCAATATTTGACAAGCCACAGGCCCCTGATAGGGTCCGACGATAAGGGTTCCTTCTACTAAACGATAAAAGCCACACCAAAAAAAATAATCCATTTTATGATATAACACCGCATTTATTGTAGCCATGTGGGCTAACTCATCGTGGCTTTTTTTAAGTAATTCTTCTATTTGTAGATAGATTCGATTATATCTATTTGTTTTTTTTTGTAAATCCATAATACAAATTTATTAAAAATTATGCAACAAATTTGATTTAGGCATTTGTTGTTATTATATTTGAAAAACAAAAATAATGACTTATGAAAAAATTCAGTAAAAAAACTTACTTTTTAACAGGTATAATTGCGATTGCTGCCATGTTTATTTACCAATCATGTACATTTAACGTAAGCACAGCCAGCATCTCTGCTGCTGAGTTAGTGAAAATAGTTCCCGGTGGACAATCGGTAAAAGTAGGAACCACATTTCATCCGAACGATGGTCCTTTTCATTTATTTGTAGTAGTAGCAAATGGTCCTGCCGATACAAAAGTAAAAGCTAGTTGGTATGGGATGGAAGCGGATGGAAAATCTGTTTTAATTGACGAGAACGAAGTTTCGTTAGGCGAGAATTCCGAAATTGATTTTAGTCTTTCATTACCTCGTCCTTGGCCTGTAGGAACTTATAAAGTAGATTTAAAATTAAACGGAGTATACGATCGTTCTATTACTTTTTTTGTAAGGCAATAATTAAAATTTTGCTCCAAAATTAAAATAAATCATTGCGGTTTTGATTGGCCAATATGCTCTATAATTTATAGAAAGAAAGTAATTATTAATTGGTTCGTACTGAATTCCGGTTAATAGAATTTTTTTTTGTTCGTATTTAACGATCTCCTCAAAGGAATCAAAACGGCCTAAAATTTCTAATTTCGGATTTATTTTATAAAACGCAAAACCCGAATAACCCATTATACTCGTTGTTGAGAAATTAACATGATGAATATAACATAACTCTGTTCCTAATTTTATTCTTTTAATGTTTATTCCTACAAATCCATTGATTATAGATTGAGCCTTTTGCGATGAAGCAGGAGCTTGCTTATAATCAGTATAAATTTTAAATATTTGTTCTTTATATTTATATTCTATATCTCCTGAAAAAAGAAATTTACCATTTTCATCTTGCCATCGGGCAGGTCCATCGCCATTAAGCATATTTAGCGTAAACGTTACTTTTTGTGAGGGAAACAACTTTAATCTTGTTCCAAAATCGGCCGGAAATCCATATTTATTCACTTCCTGAAAGGTCTGTTCTATAAACCGATGGTTCCAAAATTTATCTTGAGTTATTAAATATTGAGATGAAAGTATCATTCCGAATGACAGTTCTGCATATTTAACAAACTTCCATTGAATTTCGGCCTGCTTCAGATAAACAGTGTAATGATTTCCTTCGGTATAATTGATTGAGATAGAATCACTCTTAATGTCTCTTGTTGTTTTGCTCACATCGAACATAATAACCGCATTTACTTTGTCGGATAATTGATTTTTATATCCAAGTATTCCGGTTTTTATTTCAAATCCCGATTTTGGTTTGGAATAATTTTTCAGCTTATGATAACCGCCACCGTAAATCATTCCAAACACCTTTCCCGATTTTTCTTTTTTAAGTGTATCCTGAATAGATTGATTATCTTGAGCAAAAAGTAAATTAGAGGAGATTCCTATTAAACTCCATAGCACGAAAACTTTTACTTCCATTTTACTTATGATTTTCACTAAATATCTTTAATCTGTTTTCCAATATATCAAATTGAGCTCGTTGAATTAATGAAACACAAGCACGTAATCCCTCTGTTCTTTCACTTCCGGTAATTCCAAGAGAAATAGCACTAACTCCATAATATAATAATTCCCTCAGTAATTCTTCACCTGATAAACCGGGATATGAAATGGTAAAATAAAAGCCATCGGCAATTGGTTTGTCCAAATCCATATCGTATACAATTTTAAACCCATTATTTATAAAAATCTTTTTCAACATGTTTGCTCTTTCTCCATATTCTCGTGTTTCTTTTACAAAATTGTATGATCCTTCATTTGCCGCTTTTAAAAGTGCTGCTACTCCGTATTGTGCGGAATGTGATGTGCCTGCAGTTACTGCATAAACAGTACCATGTACCAAGGCATGACCAAAATTAGATGAAGAATAATATTTTAAAAGATCCGGATGTTCTGAATTAAAAAGTTTATCGGAAATAGCACATATCCCGACTCGTTGACCGGCATAACTAAAGGATTTTGAAGTAGAAATCATTAAAATATAATTATCTGTGTATTTTGCTACGGTAGCTTGAAAAGGAGGAAATCCGGGCGTAGAAATGTCTTTTCTAAAATCCATGGCGAAATAAGCTAAATCTTCAGCTACTACTACATTATACTTCGTTGCCAGTTCTCCAATTATTTGAAGTTCCTCTTCATTAAAACATATCCAAGAAGGATTATTCGGGTTAGAGTAAAGAATAACAGAGATATTTCCCTGTTTTAATATCGATTCCAGTTTCTCTCTTAATTTATGTCCTCTAAAATTATATACATCGAAATTTTCCTGTTTTAATCCAATCATTTTTACTAATTGTTTATGAACCGGAAAACCGGGATCAATAAAAAGAATAGTATCTTGAGAGGCATTCATTCTTCCGGCAACCATAAAAGTAGCAAATGCACCATTTATAGAACCTACTGTTGGAATACATGCAAGCGGTTTTATATCTACATCTAAAAAATTCTTTATAAAAACAGATATTTGTTTTTTAAGTTCCGGAATTCCATCAAGATCGGGGTACAAAGCGGTAGCACCTTCATCTATTGCTTTTTTTTCGGCTTCGATTGCTATTTTTGGAGTAGGTAGACCGGGGATACCCATTTCCATACGAATAAATTTTTGTCCGCTTTTATCTTCTATTAGATTTATTAATTTTTTTATTTCTCTTATAGAGGCTTTGGTAACATTCGTAATTCTATTTTCCGATAAAATTTGATCTACAATTTCTTTCTTTATAGGTGTGTCTTTCATAACAATTTATTTTTAAAATTATTTTACTTTTCGTCCTGCTTCAAATGATTGTTTATTGATTGCTTTTATTACATCTCCTGATGAAATTGACAATAATGCATTCAGCCATATTTCTTCTGGTATTTTATTAAAAGGATTAATGGTTGAAAGCAGCCCTAAAACAACCACATTTGCTGTTTTTGCACTACTATCACCTAGCTCCATTGCTATTTTATTGGCATCTATTTTTATAAGCTTATATTCTTTTAATGTTTCATAAATTTGTTGCATATCGGGGTATGCTTCTTTTTTAATATTTACCGGCAATACCTGACAATTATTAAAAATAATGGTCCCATTTGGTTTTAATAAATCAAGAAAATCGGGGCGTAATACTTCGCTTATTTCCATTACTATTAATACATCTGCTGATCCAGGAGCTAGTATAGGAGAAGAAACATTGCCACAACTAAATGTAGAAATGACAGGACCTCCCAGCTGAGCCATTCCATGTGTATCTCCTTTTATAATATTTGTTTTAACAAACGATGTTTTTAAAATTACCTCTGATAAAATTTTCCCAAAAAATAAATTTCCTTGTCCACCTATACCTCTAATCGCTACTCTTAAAGATTCAGGTAAATCAGCATGTGTTAATTCTGTTGTTTTTGTTTCAGGAAGTTTTTTTAGCTCAGGGAATGTATTTTTTTCCGTTGGATGCTCATCAAATATAATTGCATTAAACGGACAACGTTGCATGCAAACGGGAGTGCTTCCTCCACAATTTGAACATAGATTGGTAAAATGAGGAGTTTTTTCATCATCGAACTGAATACCTGGGCAAATATCACAACGGAAGCATTTTTTACATAAATCGTAATTTCTAGTTATTTTTCTAACTTTCTTTTTACTTTCTATTTCCTGAACACAAACGCCTTCTAATATGATAGTAGAAAAGATTCCTTTTTCGGCTTCTTCGAGGGATTCGACTAAAACCTGTTCTACTTCATTTAAATTATAGGAATCGACCACTTTCATTTTTCCCCCTTCTGCTTCAATTGCTTTTCGGAGATTAAAGATATTTGGCACGCCGGCTAAATTGGTTTTACTGCTTGGTGCAGGCTGACCTCCGGTCATGGCTGTTACGGTATTATCGAGAATAATTTTAACACCGGGTGTATTTCTAAAAACAGCATTTCTGGTAGCATCCATTCCACTATGACATTCGCAGGAATCTCCCAAAACACTAATTGTTTTAGACGCATATTCAGGTCTCGACAAAACAAAACCTTGTCGCATAGAATCGGAAGCACCCATTGAGCATACCGTATCCAGTGCATTTAAGAAATACAATAAGCTGGAACAACCAATATCGCCGAATACGGCATATATTTTTTTCTTTTTCTTTAACTTATCTACATTTAATGCAAATGCTTTATAAGGGCAACCCGGACAAATAGAAGGAGGGCGCATGACCGGATTAATATCTATTTTTTTTCGATTTAAGGAATAATCGATAGAAACATGTTTGGATAGTTGATCTATTACCGAAAATGGAGTCCAGTCGGTAATTACACTATTCTCTTCTTTTCCGATAACAGGTATCGAAAGCAGTTTTATTTGTGTTTCCAGGTATTTATCACCGTCCTCAAAAACAAATATTTTCCCTTTTATTCCGTCAGCAAAGCTTTTCACCCGTTCTTTCGGAAAAGGATACGACATTCCCAAGGATAATATAGATGGGTTTTTATGAATTGTTTTTAGTGCTTCACGAACAATGATATCGCTTTCTCCACATAAAATAATACCCCATTCTTCATTTCCTTTTTGTTCGTTTATAAGCTCCGATTTTTCGAGCCATTGTTGAATTTGCGGGATACGTTCCTGTGTAGCTATATTATAATTTTTTCGTGCTATTCCGGGCATAAGCATCCATGCTTGCAAATTTTCGGGGAGCTCTCTTTTGGAAATTGTTCTTGGTTTTTTCGTCGTTACCAAACCTTCCGAATGAGCCAGAATTCCTGAAGCCAATACGACAACTGGTGTTTTAAATTTTCGGCTCATATCTGCAGCTATTCTAGGTACTTCGTACATATCCTGATGGTTGCGCGGTTCTATGATAGGGAAACGACAAGAGCTAAAAAAATATCGGGCATCTATAACATGTTGTGTACTCGAAGGAACATAATCTGTGGCTGCATAAATTACCAATGCCCCCGCTTCTGCTGTATAAAATGCAGCAGTAGAAATAACATCACCGGCTTGAAACACACCAGGGATTTTCATAGTAACAACCGTATCCGAACCGGCTATGGCATGACCTAAAGCAACACCAACAGCAACGGCTTCGTTAACAGACCAGCCGACTGCCATTCGGTCCTGAACATGCTTTAATGATTTATCAATTACTTCCGTGCTAGGAGTACCGGGATACCCATCGGCAGCATGAAAACCTGCATGAACAATACCTACTGCAAATGCCTCGTTCCCTTGCAAGACGTGTTTACTCCCCGGTTCTGACTCAACTAATTGAATAAATTTCGACATATCTTTTATATTAAATTTCTTTATTGGTTAAATAAAGAACAATACATTTTTATTATTTACTTCTCAATTCTAATTCGAGCATCTACTGCTACCACCTTATCTTTTTTGCCTAACAATGGATTTAAGTCCATTTCAAAAATTTCGGGTGCAATTGTTACCAGCGCAGCTAATCGGAGAACAATTTCAGCAAACAATTCTTCATTCACCCCTTCTTGCCCTCTTGCCCCTTTAATTATTCCATAACTCTTAAGAGAACGAATCATTCGTATTGCTTCTTCTTTGGTAAGCGGTGCTAGACCTGAATTAACATCTTTTAATACTTCTATAAAAATTCCTCCTAATCCACAAAGAACCATGTGTCCGAATTTTTCTTCTTTTTTTGCACCGGCAAATAATTCCGTTCCGGAGAGCATTGGTTGTAGAAGAATAGCGGTAGTATCTTTAATTTTAATCATTCTATCAAATTCGGAGGCGAGCGTTTCTTTATCTTTTACATTTAATACAACCCCGCCAACATCAGATTTATGTACCGGTCCAACAACTTTCATAACAACAGGGAATCCTAATTGCTGTACCGATTGAACGGCTTCTTCTTTTGATTTAACTACTGCTTCTCCTGCCCGAGGTATTCCGGCAGCATCGAGTAAAGATTGTACTTCTATAGGAGATAAATACCCGTTAGAAGCGTTTATAATAATTTCACGAATTTTCTTTTCATCAATTTTGGGAAGCGCTATTTTTTCGGGAGCCGGTTTAGGGGTATAAAATATTTTAGTTATGGCATTCCCTAATAAAACTTCGTCCGGAAAATTTATTCTTCCATTCGATAAAAATTCGTTCGTTTCTTTTTCTGCTACTATCGTTGATGGGAGTATCGGGAAAATGGGTTTTTTACATGTATTCATTTTTTCATTCAATAAGCGATACACATCGAATATTTCGAATAATCCGGGGTTACCAAATATTACGGCCATTGCATCAATTTGATCAAAATCGTTTTCGCATGCATCTATAATTTTACCAAGTTGTTCCGCCGTTCCTGTGGCTAAAAAATCGATTGGATTAGCTACCGAAGAACCGGGGAATAAATTTTCGAGTAATGCGATAGCTTTGGGACCTTCCAAATGAGGAACTTCAAATCCGCCATTCGATAAAGCATCTGTAAGCATCACCGCCGGTCCACCGGCATGTGTAATTACGGCTATGTTTTTTCCTTTCACTTCTTTATGCATAAATACAGAAGCGACTGTTGTTAATTCTTCTCTGCTATAGCATCTAACAATTCCTGCTTTACGAAATAATGCATCAACAGCCACATCGGGTGAAGCAAGAGCACCGGTATGCGATGATGCAGCACGACTTCCGGCATCGGATGACCCTGCTTTAACGGCTGCTATCCGACATCCTTTTCGAATAAGAGAGGACGCATGTTTTAAGAGTAAAGCCGGTTTTTTAACATTCTCAATATATAAAATTTTCACTTTAGAACTTTTTATCGGGTCGAAACTTTCATCCATATATTGTAATACTTCTTCTACGCCCATTTGTGCTGAATTTCCTACCGAATAGACACTAGAGAAAGTTAAGCCTTTTAACATACCTGAATTAATAATAAAAACGGCAGTTGCTCCCGAACCGGAAATAAAATCACAGCCTTGCGGGTTTAATTTAGGAATAGGCAACGTAAATACGCCGCTATAATTCGAATTTAAAAAACCAATGCAATTTGGCCCAATTAAAGAACCATTCACACTATTAATTATGGCTACTATTTTTTTCTCAATTTCGGCCCCTTCTTTACTTTCTTCACTAAATCCGGCTGAAAGAATAATAAATGCTTTTGTATTTTTTTGTTTAGCAAGGATACTAACCGTTTCCTCGCAATATTTAGCGGCTATTGCTATTATTGCTAAATCTACGGAAGGCAACTCTTTTACATCCGCTATCGCTTTTATTCCTTGAACAAGCGGTTCTTTTGGGTTTACAACATGAATTGTTCCTTTAAAATGACCATCTTTTAAATTCATAAGAACACGACCGCCGGGTTTGCTTATAGAATTTGAACCTCCTATAACAACGATACTTTTGGGGTTTAATAATTGTTCGGTAATCATAAAATTTATATTATAAATTTAACATTTTGTTGAATTATTTACTTTTGTTTTGTTTAATTTTATTTTATAACTTTTTGCTTGACCAAAAAGTTACAAAAAGTCAAGGCTGTCAGCAAATTTTTTCAAAACTACGATTTTGTTTTCTCCCCGAAACCAAACTCATTATTTCAGAAATTTGAATTTGTAAATAGCCGTTTTCTTAGCGCAAGCCCAACAACACAAAACAAAATCTTGTTTTGTTACAAAATTTCCTGAATGCCATTCTTAACTTTATTACTTGAATTAAAAAAAAGAACATTTTTTTGTAATATATCTCAAACCTTACATTGTTAATTAATTTCAGTATTATTTCTTGTAACAGTTTAATTATTTATTATAGCTTTCCCTAAGCAAAATTTACGCATTTATTAAAATGCCTGCATTGAAGAAAATAAAATAAAGGGAATATACGTTAGAATAAAAAACGATCTCTTTCCTTGATATTCGGGAAAATTTTATTTACATAAGGAGTTAATATGTAAGAAAGTATCTTTTTCATGATGAATTATAATTCAAATATAAATAATTTTTATTTTTACTCATCATTAAACCAAAACAGGGAAGCCGA
>DAOLWT010000044.1:0-11163 GCA_035421345.1 Bacteroidales bacterium | reverse complement strand
AATTATCAGTGAGTTAGGAATGAGTTAGATAGATTGTAAATTTAAAATAGTCCAAAGGATATTTTAAATTTTACAATTGTAATGCCGATGACATATATGTAATAGTTCAATTTATTGGACTATTACATATATGCAATCGGTATTATTGTTGAATTTATTCTAAGTTGCCAACTGTTTTTTCAACTTCATTTAATATTTCGCATGATTTAACCAATTCTTTCATGGCGTTATGATCGCTGAATAAAGGACGGTCAATATCTAAATATTCCACATATTTACGAATTGTTTTTCTAGCAGCATTTGTTCCATCCCCATAACGATAAGGAGTTTCAAATTTTTCGCGTAAATCGAGCGCCTGAGCAGCAGCCATAAGTTCTATACCAAGAATCCCATAGGCATTATCCAAAATCTGGAAATTTTTAAGAGCGGTATTCATTCCCATCGATACAAAATCTTCCTGATCGGCGGCGGCAGGAATAGATTGAATACTGGCAGGCATACATAAAATACGTTGTTCTACAATTTGCATATCTGCGGTATACTGACTTAGCATTAAGCCTGAAAACATACCTGCTCCTTTGGTTAAGAATGGAGGGAGTCCAATACTTAATGCAGGATTATTCAAGCGGTTCATACGTCGTTCTGAAAGCACAGAAACCATGGTAACAACAGCTCCGACCATATCCATTGGTACAGCAACAGGAGAGCCTTGGAAATTAGCACCCGAAAGTTGAACATTTTGTTC
Organism: Bacteroidales bacterium; assembly: GCA_035421345.1. Lineage (GTDB taxonomy): Bacteria > Bacteroidota > Bacteroidia > Bacteroidales > CG2-30-32-10 > DAOLWT01. The sequence continues at coordinate 10,418 of DAOLWT010000044.1, read as the reverse complement.
GGGGAAGAAAATTGGGTTATCTCCTACTCCATTCATTTCTATTTCTACTTGTTTACGGGCATATACCACTTGGTCGTGTGCAGCACCGATAACAGCAGGGGTAGAACGCATAGAATACGCATCCTGCACTTTTACTTTTAATTTATTCTCGGCTAAATCGCCTCCTCTACACACTTTATTGATTGCTTTCGCACTTCTTATTCCGCCCGGGAATCCACGTGCATCAAGAAGCCTATGATCGTAAGGCTTTAAATTTGCTTTTAATGCTTCCAACGACATAGCACATGCTATTTCTGCTTGTTTTAACCAGTTATTGGTATCAAAAAGCATAAGTGCGCTCATACCGGTTAAAAAATTAGAACCGTTAATAGAAGCTAATCCATCGCGAGCCATTAAACCGGGATAGGTTAAGCCTTCTTTTTTAAATGCTTCTTTCGTTGAAACCCATTCTCCTTTGTACATCACTTTACTCTCTCCCATTAAACATAATGCTATTTGCGACATAGGAGCTAAATCACCACATGCTCCTACAGAACCTTTCTCGCAGACATATGGTGTAATTCCATGATTTAGCATATCCACAAAACATTGGGTAACTTCTAAACGACACCCTGAATTTCCATGTGCATGAACATTGGCACGAAGTAACATGGCAGCACGAACATGATCTACCGGAGAAGGTTCTCCAATTCCAGCAGCATGATTATACACTAAATACTTTTGAAAATCTTTTACTTGATCATCGTTTAAAACTATTTCGGAAAACTCTCCAATTCCGGTATTTACACCGTACATAATTTCTTTGGCAACAATTTTCTTTTCCAACATATCGCGGCATCTGTTAATTCGAGCAACAGCATCCGGATGAAGTTCTACTTTTTCCCCATAACGGGCTACTTTAACAAGGTCTTCTATGGTTAGACCACTCCCTTTTATAATAATTGACATATTATCTAATTTTTAAAAATTAAACTTAATTTTTTTTATAAACTAATTTTGAGAATAAACGTATTTATTTTCTCTTGAGAAGAGAATATAGCAAGAGAAACTAGAGACAGGTTCTGGTAATTTTTATTTTATATTTTAGATTCCAACAATTCATAACTGAATATCTTTTTCAAAGATAAAAAATTTTATTTTACAAAACTAATCTTTCAAATATTTTATTAAATCAGGAAAACTCATTTTATTCTGTTCTCCGCTAAACATATTTTTTAATGTAATTTTTTGTGAATTCATTTCTTCACTACCAATAATGGCAACAAATGGGATATGATTTAGGTTCGCATAATCCATTTGTTTTTTCAATTTTGCTGCAACAGGATATAATTCTGCATTAATTCCTTCTTTTCTGATATTATCCACTATTGAAATACAATATTTTTCTTCTATTAAACCAAAATTCACAAATAGAATTTGTGTAGTAGTAAATGAATCTTTGGGGAATAAATTTTGTTCATTTAACACATCATAAATGCGGTCAGCACCAAATGAAATTCCAACACCGGAAACATTTTTTAGTCCAAATATTCCTGTTAAATCATCGTAACGACCACCTCCTGCAATACTTCCCATAGAAAGACCTTTTGCTTTAACTTCGAAAATAGCGCCTGTATAATAATTTAATCCGCGTGCTAAGGTAAGGTCAAGGTCTATCGATGCTTTTATTTTTACATTCTTAAGGTATTCAAAAATGGTTTCAATTTCTATCACCCCTTTTAAACCAATAGCCGATGTTTGAAAAATTTCTTTTAAAAGATCTATTTTTTGTTCGGGCGTTCCTTTTAAGTTAATAATGGGTTGAAGTTTTTTAATCGCTTCTTCTGAAATATTTTTTTGTCTTAACTCCTGGTAAACCGCATCAATTCCAATTTTATCTAACTTATCAATGGCAACAGTAATATCAATAATTTTATCGGGTTCACCAATTATTTCAGCAATTGCCGATAAAATTTTTCGATTATTTATTTTTATGACAACATCGATATTTAACTTATTAAAAACAGAATCAACCATTTGAATGAGTTCAAACTCATTTAATAAGGAATCACTTCCAATAACATCCACATCGCACTGATAAAATTCCCTATAACGACCTTTTTGAGGTCGATCGGCACGCCATACCGGCTGTATTTGATACCTTTTAAAAGGAAAAGTAATTTCGTTTTGATGCATTACCACATAGCGGGCAAAGGGAACGGTAAGATCGTATCGTAATGCTTTTTCGGAAATAAATTTAATAGCTTCGTTCGATGACAACTGATTTATCTTATCTTGAGGTATTTCAGATAAGAAATCGCCTGAATTCAATATTTTAAATATTAATCGATCTCCTTCTTCACCGTACTTTCCCATTAATGTAGCTAAATTTTCGACAGATGGTGTTTCAATAGGCTTATAGCCATATAGCTGAAAAACAGAACGTATTATTGAAAAAATATAATTTCGGCGTATCATTTCGGAAACACCAAAATCGCGAGTACCTTTGGGGATAGCTGGTTTTTGAATAGTCATGAATTTTATTTATGAAACAAAAATAAGAATAATCTTTTTACTTATTACAAAAACACATCACATTAAAAAACCCGGTCTTTTTAAAAGCCGGGTTTTCTTTAATATAAGTATTTATTTTGTAATATCTGGTTCGCCACCATCATCCGGAATATCGTCACCTTCTTGACAATCTACTAAACCATTGTTTGTATTTCCTTCAAGAAAATTTTCATTTAATCCGGTTAATACAGAAACAAGATCAGATAAAGAATATGTAGTTGGGCAACCACCTAACGCTTTATTTGCTTCAATTAATACAGCTTCTATGGTCATTCCTGCAAACGGACCTTGATTAATAAGCAATAATTCTAAACTTAATGGAGAACCTGCAAAATTTGCATCATATTTATCAAATCCTACTGATAAAGAGATTGCAGCTAATTGTCCTGCTAAAACATTTTTTATTGTTGTAGGGTTGGTATAATTCTGTGTTAATACAGCGGCTTTACCTCCGCAAGGTAGAAAATCGGTTACAGCTTGAGCAGAAGTTAATTTAATAGAAAAACCTTCTTTACATCCTAATACTAAACCATTAGGAAAAGCAGAAGCAAAATTTTTATGCAAATAAGAACCGGGATTGTTTCCGTGAGGCGTACTTCCCCATCCTCCTTGTGTAAATGTTTTCAAATCACAGCTATCGGGTGTATCAACTTTAGACATCTGTTCATTGGCAACAACTCTTACATCGTTTTCATTTACTTTGCTACAACCAACAACAAATAAAAAAGCTACTACGGATACAAACATGAAAGCAATAGCTAATCCGCTTTTTAAAAATAATTTTGTCTTTTTCATAATTGTAGATTTAAATTAAACATATATTTATTAATAAAATATTTTTTTAAGAATATAAGAAATTAAAGTTTCAATTTCAATAGAAAGATGCAAAAAAACATTAAAGGTTGCCTGTGTTTTAATAAAAAAAACTTATACCTGCTTTTCAAACATTTACATATCTATTTTTATAATTATTTTTTAATTTGATTAACAATTTGATTTTATATTATGAAAATAGTTATAATCTCACGAATAAATTAATCATTTTTTTAAAACACATCCTTTTTACTTAACGTTTATAGCATTTACAAGCATTTTCATTGGTAATTTTTTATTAAAATAATAAAAATAAATTTGGATATTGATTATATATTACCTATCTTAATAGATTAAATCAAAAAGATATTAAACTTCGATTTAATGCTTAATTTTCAAAAAATAATATTCTTGTCTTCTATTAAATTTATCTTTTCAATTATTATTATTAAAAATAAGATATGGAAAGTTTCTATCCTATCTATTTTTTTTATTACAGTACCTTCTTTTTCCGGAAATACACAAGAAAACGATTATGCAAAAGGAAATAAAATATTAGAAAATTACATTGTTAAATATAACACGTTAAATAATACCATACTATTCATAAAACCTCATAAAGACCTATATATAGAAGAATCCGAACAAATAATCTGGTTAAAAAATATCTTGAAATTAACTGTTAATTTCGATATTATATTTTCAAAAAAAACAACTGACAAGCTTGGTTATACTCATTATACCTATAAAATTAATTATAAAGGAATACCTCTTGAGAACGCAGTATACTATATACATTGTAATCAAAATAAAATTATTTCTGCGAATGGTGATTTTTTCCCTATTGAAGAAATAGATATAGAGCCACAAGTAGAAAAACTAACTGCATTAAATAAAGCAATCGATGCGTCGGGTGTTAAAATATTTGATTGGGAGTTAAATCATTCCATAAGAGAACCCAAACCGGAGGGGACTCTTGTAATTATAAATACCAAGGGAAAAACAAGCCTTGCATACCGTTTTGAAATATTTGCAATAAATCCTTTTAGTCGAAAATATTATTATGTTGATGCACATAATGGTGAGATTATAAAAACACGAAATTTAATTCAAACAACCGATGTAATTGGCACTGCTGTTACAAAATACAATGGCATAAAACATATTACTACCGATAGTTCTAGTGGAATATATACATTAAAGGAATCGGGAAGAGGAGAAGGAATAGAAACATATAATTTGAATCATGACATTTTTTTAAATGGAGCACTCAACATTACAGATGACGATAATTACTGGAACGACACGCTCGAAAACAACAATGCTATTTACGATGCTCACTATGGGGCTGAAATAAGTTATGATTATTTTTGGGAAACTTTCGGTCGTAACTCTTACGATGGAGAAGGTAGTAAATTAACGAACTATGTTCATTTCGGAAATCAATACTGTAATGCTTTTTGGAACTTTAATTGTTTAGTATACGGTGATGGTGATGGTATTAATTACACTCCGTTTACCTCATTAGAAATTGTAGCTCATGAATATACGCATGGTGTTACGCAACATACCGCTGATTTATTATATGAGCAAGAATCCGGTGCATTAAATGAATCCTTCAGCGATATTTTTGGAACGACTATTGATTTTTTTGCAAACCCTAACACGGCAAACTTTGAAATTGGTGAACAAATTAGCATTTCAGGAAATCCATATCGTAGTATGTCGGAACCTAATAAATATGAGTGTCCCGACACCTATTTAGGAAAATTTTGGAATCTAAATAATGCTGTTCATATAAACAGTGGGGTTCAAAATTACTGGTTTTATTTGCTATCAAATGGGGGAAGTGGCATAAACGATATAGGGAGTGTATTTGCAATTGATGGCATCGGTATTGAAAAAGCAGCTCAAATTGCGTACCGCACACTAACGTATTATTTAACACCTAATTCAACCTATGCGGATGCTCGTTTTTTTTCAATCATAGCTGCAAAAGAAATTTTCGGGACTTGCTCTCTCGAAGAAATCGCTGTAACTAATTCATGGTATGCAGTTGGAGTGGGTAAAAAATATGACAATACGGTAACAGCTGATTTTTATGCATCTTCTGTTTTTAAATGTCGTGTACCATCAACTATCGAATTTGAAAACAACACGAGTCCTATTGCTACTAAATTTCTTTGGAGTTTTGGAGACGGGACTTTTAGCACTGAAAAAAATCCTGCTCATACCTATACTAGCGATGGAACCTATCCTGTTTGCTTAATTGCGTCAGCAAATGAATTATGTGGTGGTGATTCTGACACGATACTAAAAACGAAATATATAACAATAACAGATGCAGGAGGCCCTACTCCCCCACTCGTTAAACCAAATACATTAGCTACTAATCCGGATAACGGAATTCTCCAATTTAAATTTCAATTAATCAATAACAGCTCTAATGGAGCTAAAGAAGGATTTGAAGATTTTACATGTAATGATTCAACATGGGTAGAAGAAGGAGATATAAAACCCGTTTTTATTAATACCTCAGGCATCGACACTTCTTGTGTTTGGGTATGGGTTGACTTTAATAACGACGGAAAATTTATTGATTCGACAGAACTTGTTTTTTATTCGAAAAATAAAAATATTCATACCGGAAATATTGTAATTCCGAAAGCAATCGTATATAATAAATTCCTTATTTTAAGAGTTGGTTCCGACAAAAATGGGTATTCATTGATAAATGGAAACACCCATAGTCATTTTGGTCAATATGAAGATTATTCCATAAAAATAATACCGACCTTCTCCGCTCCTATCAGCGATTTTATTACGAAAGATACGATAATAAAATTTGGAGATACAATCGCATTTAATAATCAATCTCTATATTTACCTACTTCGTGGGAATGGTTATTTCCGGGAGGAAACCCTTCATCTTCCCTTCTGCAAAACCCTTCTATAATTTATAATTCAGTTGGAGATTATGATGTAACTCTTATAACAACGAACGCATTTGGGAAAGATACATTGACAAGAAAAAATTATATCCATGTAGTTAATCCCTTATCAATGTGTAGTTCAAATTCGAGTACTTCGTCGTATGGAATCCTCTTCGATTCCGGGGGAATTGATGGGAATTATAATAAGAATGAACGTTGTCATTTTTTAATTGATAACTGTTCCGCAGAAATTACGCTTTCATTTACTTCTTTTAATACCGAAAAAAAGTATGATTATTTAAACGTATATGATGGAGAAAACATAAATGGAAAATTACTTTTTAATGGCAGTGGATTAATAAATCCTTTTACATTAAAAGCATTAAGCGGGGAAATATTTATTACATTTCACTCCGATGAATATATTAACGAACCCGGATTTTGTGCTTATTGGTCGTCGAGCAAAATAAATGGGAAAATCCCTTTTAGCTCATTTATCGTAGATAATACGAATCCACCGTTAAACACGCCTGTCTGTTTTATGAATCAATCTGATTCAAATTCCAATAAATATGAATGGGATTTTGGAGATAATGTCATTTCCCATGAAATTAATCCCATACACTTATTTAGTTCATCTGGAAATCATCAAGTAAGGCTTATTGCAAGCAATTGTTTCGGTAGCGATACGTCTTATAAAAATATAATAGTACAAGAAAATCCTTTAATATCATATACTCCTGAAAATTTCAATCTTTCTCTTTCGTGCAATTCAATCGATACCCTTTCTTTAACAATTTATAATAAAGGAAAAGGAGATTTAGTTTTCGAAGAAAAAAACGACCCCATTAATTTGCTTGCACTTACTTATGGCGTAGACACCATTAACACTTATAAAAACACGATTCACTTTATTCAATCGAATTTACCTAATCTTCAACTATCGGAAATAAATACTGACAACGATAGTATATTAAAAAATGCACTGATTGGGAATGATGTTTTATTAATTCCCAGTCAACAAAACTGGTCGAAACCTGCTATATTTTCAAATTTCGCACCCGTTTTACTAAATTTCATCAATCAAGGAGGGAGTGTTATTTATTGTGGCACCAGTAACACCGACTGCATTACAAATACTGGTTTACTTACTAGTTCAATCGATGCCATTAGTGCCACAGGAACTCTTTATGCAATTGATGAGCAACATCCAATTGTAAAGAATATAAACATGGCATTTTCAACAACCTTATTTACGTATTATCTACATTTTACGGATCCCGATATCAAACACATTATTGATTATGGGTATAGTAGTGTTGTTGCATACCGAGAAATAAATAAAGGAAAAATTATTTATATAGGGTTTGATTATACTAAATTCGATACGAATACAACAAGAATTATAGCAAATGCGGTTAAGTTTGGAGCTAACAATTTCTATGAAAATCAATTTATATTAAATCCTTTAAAAGACACCCTTTCTGCTGGAGATTCAATAAAAATAAATGTAATAGTAAACGATAGCGGACTAACGGCTGGTAAATACGAGAAAGAATTTCAATTATCTACAAACGATTCACTTCATTCACATCTTATCATTCCTGTTACTATAAATATATCGGGTTCTCCAAATATTTCTTTAACGGATTCTATAATCGAATTTGAAAACGTTTTTCTTAATTACCAAAAAGCCGATTCAATATTTATTAAAAATAAGGGATGTGACACCTTAATAATTAACGACATTCAATGTAAAACAGCCTATTTCAGCACCAATAAGACTTCCCTCGTAATTGAACCGGGAAAAACAACGTCGTTAATCGTTTATTTCAAACCCAAAACAACTGGAATAATCAAGGATACTTTATTTTTTATTAATAACGACCAAATGGCTTCCATATTATTAAGTGGCATTTGTATAGACACTCCGATTATTCACCTAAGTATTGACACCTTTCATATTTCAATACCAGCATGCTCCGACTCAATTACAATTCCTTTTTATATTATTAACAAAGGAGGAAGTGAACTATACCTACCAAAACCAAAAGTAGCCTTTTTAGATTATGGAATATATTTTAAAAGTTATTTTGAGAATACATTAAAAGCCATAGACATGTTCTACAACGAGTACAACGCTTCATCATTATATCCCATATCAGCTAATGATTTAGAAAGAGGACTTAAAGGGAAAGATGCATTTTTAATTCCATCAATTGAATCAGATATGAGTCAATTTTTAAATGGGGATATTAACAACATTCTTCATTCTTACCTAAGTAATGGAGGAAATATTATTTTTTGTGGGTCAAAAGCCAATACCGATTTCTTCTTTCAAACAGGTCTATTAACCGGTAATTATGAAAACATAATAATGTCCGATAGTATTTTATTTACGACACATGACATTACACATCCAATTTCAAAAGATATAGAAGAAATTACTTCTCAACAAAATACTCACGTATTAAATATTACTAATAGCGACGTACAAAAACTAATAAGCTTTAAAAATAACGATATTGTTAGCTATCGGAATATTGGGAAAGGGAAATTAATATATATTGCTTATGATTACAGTATAATGGATATAAATACATCCCGTATTATAGCCAACACCTTAAAATGGGCATGTAATAAGAATTTTCCTTCGTGGATGAATGTTGATATTCCCACAGATAAAACAATTCAACCGAATGATTCCTTATTGGTACCGATAAGCTTCAACAGTAAAAAATGCAATGCGGGAATATACACGTATCCACTCCCTTTTACATCAAACGATCCCCACAATCTAATGGTATATGCATTTTGCTCACTACAAGTGGAGCAAAACCTTTGTGCCGATTTTAAATACGAAATTACGGCATGTACCGGAGATGTATTGTTTACAGATCAAAGCATTAACAATCCACTCACGTGGGAATGGAACTTTGGTGATGGCTCTATTTCACATTTACAGCATCCTATTCATACTTATACAAAAAAGGGAAGCTATACAATTAAGCTTATCGTATCTAATCAATACGGCTCCGACACAACTACTTCTATTTTAAATATAAATCCATTCTATCTTGAAATTGAAACCGACTATGCCCCCTGCTGCGGGACTCAAATATATTTTTATACCGACACCTTAAATTTAACCACTTGTTTATGGGATTTTGGCGATGGAGAAACTTCTAACCAAAAACTGCCTATACATGTTTATGATTCAATTGGGACTTATATAGTTTCATTAAATGCAGAAAATTCAGATGGATGTCATACAGTTGCATATAAAACGATAACAATATCCCCATTTAATTTAAATGACATTAAACAAGAAAACCTTTTTATTATTCTTCCTAACCCCAATAATGGATTATTTACAATTAATTATAATGGGCTAACTAGCATGAAGGTAAATATAGGGATAAGGAATGCTGCTGGACAACTTATATTAAATGAAACAGCTAATTTTACAAGAGGAACAAAAAAACAGGTTAATATTAAACAATATACGAAAGGAATTTATTATTTATTTTTAGATACCGAAAACCAACGAATTATTAAAAAAATCAGTTATCAATAAAAAACTTACGATATAATAAACCGGTAGAAGTTATACCAATTTTAAATTTAAAATAGTACAACGAATATTTTAAATTTACAATGGTAATGCCTATAACATATATGCAAACGGTATTATACCAGGCAACTAAAAAAATAGGTTAGTTTGTTTTGCTTCACTTTCCAATTCAAGTAAGTATTTTTTCCTCCATATTCCGCCTCCATAACCAACAAGACTTCCATCGTTTCCAATAACCCGATGACAAGGAATAATAATTGAAATTGGTTTTTTCCCATTTGCACTCCCAACGGCTCTAACAGCCGGTTTATTTCCGATTCTTTTTGCAATATCAATATATAACAAACGGCGCCATAAGGAATTTTTAAAAGTTCATTCCACACCTTTAATTGGAATTCAGTACCTGACAAATCAAAAGGAAGGTCGAATATTTTTCTTTTTTTATTAAAATATTCATCCAATTGTTTCACGCAATCTCTTAAGCAGCTTGGATGTTCGATGAGGGTGTCAACTTTTGCATCAAATAACACAGTAGAAATACCTTT
>DAOLWT010000043.1:0-11271 GCA_035421345.1 Bacteroidales bacterium | reverse complement strand
TACCAACTTTAAAAGAAAATTACGATTTGGTATTTATTGATGCCGACAAAGAACAATATTTGCAATATTATCAACTCATTTTTAATAAAGTTAAAAAAGGCGGGTATATTATTGCTGACAATGTAATATGGAACGGGAAAGTGCTTTTGGAAACAAAAAAAACAGATAAAGAGACTGAAGGAATTAAAAACTTCAATGAATTTATAAAAAATGACAAACGAGTTGAAAATATACTACTTCCATTCCGTGATGGAATTATGATTATAAAAAAAATATAATACTAGGTAACTTCAAAAAATAAGTTACCCACTCCCTTTTAAAAAATTATTTATTCCCTTCCAGATATGCTTTAACTAAAGCATCTTTTTTAACGGTATATGAATTTATAAGATTTTCAGGAATCAACTTTTTAATCATCTTCATTATTTTATCGGCATCATCTTTTTCTTTAGGAAAGGAAGGGATTGTAATACTTTGGTTTTTAGCAACTATTTTAACATTTTCGGTACTTCCGCCTAAAGGATTATTTTCGTTTTCAGTCCATTTCTTGTTAAAAGAACCCGATGACTTTAAATATTTATAAATAGTTCGGATATCACTTTTAGATGTTACAAATTTTTCTGTCCAGCTAGTTTTAAGAACAGCATCGGGAGTATAAGTTATAAGCCCTTCTCCTTTTGAATTAATTTCGATGGTATATTTATACTTATAGGGTGGTGCAACCGTTCCAGATGAGAATGAATAATGAATCGTATAATTTGATGGTAATGCCTGAAGCATAATTGCATAGATTAAAACAAACAAGTTCATGGTTTTATTTTTAAATTATATATTCAATTTCTTTGTGTGCAAATTCGAGCTTTTCGCCATTTTCTTTTATCAACTGTAAATTTCCATATTCAGTAACCCCATTAATTTTAGCATAAATGTAAGTATTTTTTACTTTAAATGATGCAAATATATCTTTTCGATATAAAATTTCATGATATTCTTGCATTAACATCTTTAAATTCTTCTGTTTTAATTCTTCATATCGTTTGTTAAAACAAAAATTAAGTTGGCTTAAACATTCTTTTAAATTGTATGTTTTCCCGCTGATATTAAATAAAGAAACAGGATTAGGAGCATTACTTATAAACTTTTCCTGATTTATATTAATTCCTATCCCTACAATTGCATACTCCATGGTATCTCCTAAAATTGAGTTTTCAATTAAAATTCCCGATATTTTTTTATTTTCATAATAAATATCGTTGGGCCATTTAATTTTAACTTGTTCTTTGCACGCTAACATATGCTGAATCATATCGCTAACAGCCAATGAAGAAAACACATTGAGGTAAAACTGCGTATGAATAGGCAGGAAATGAGGCTTTAAAACGATACTTATCGTTAAATTTTTGCCATTTTCGCTTTCCCACTTATTATTTCCGGTACCTTTTCCATCATTTTGGTTTATCGCATAAATAATGGTTCCTTCTTCTATCTTTTCTTTATTTACAAGGCTTAATGCATATCTATTGGTGGATGCGATATTGTCTAATTCTATTATTTTTTTCCCAATCATAAACTCTCCATAACTATTGTTCTAAAACATAAATTCCTAAACTGTTAAAACCTTATTTTTATCAAATATTTTGTTAATTTTGCAGATTACAAATTTAATGATTCAATGGCAAAAAAGAAAAAAAGTTTAGAATCTGCAGATTTTCTTTCTGAAATTATAATTAAAGGAATTCAAGAGAAGAAGGGGAAAGAAATTCTTAGTTTAAATTTAAAAAAGTTTGAATACGCTGTATCCGATTATTTTATCGTTTGCCATGGGACTTCCAATACGCAAGTACAAGCAATAGCAGCATCTGTAGAAGACGAAGTTTTTAACGCAATTGGCGCAAAACCTTGGCATCGTGAAGGAATGCAAAATGCGGAATGGATTTTATTAGATTATGTAAATGTCGTTGTACATATATTTCAAGAAGATATTCGAAATTTTTATCAAATTGAAAAATTATGGGCCGATGCAGAAATTAAAAAAATTGAAGATTAATAAATAAACAGATACGAATGGCGGATTTTAAAAACACATTAAAACAAGGGAAAAAATCTATCCCAAACCCAAATATTAAAAAGCCTAAAGGCGGATTTAACTTTTATTGGATTTACGGCATATTAGCTGTTATTTTTCTCATCATTCAATTATACAGCTGGAATGCAACGAACGAAAAAATTTCTTTCCAAAAATTCGAGAAAGAAATGCTAAAACCAATGGATGTTGAACGAATTGTGATTGTTAACAAAACAAAAGCAGAGATTTATATTAAAAAAGATAGTCTTAAAAAAAGTCAGTATAAAAAAATTAACGAAGGCTTAGGTGGCGCTGTTAACCCCGGACCTCATTACTTTTTCGAAATTGGATCGGTTGAAGCATTTAATCTAGATTTAGAAAAAGCGAAAAACAATATTTTAGCGTCAGATACGGTTGGGAAAACGCCTCTCGAAAAGAAAGAACTAATTGAAAAACTTAAAATTCCTATCGATTACGAAACCAAAAGTGAATGGGGGAGAGAAATCCTTACGTGGGTATTTCCATTCATATTAATGATTGTTGTTTGGATGTGGATTATGCGCAAAATGAGTGGTGGCGCAGGCGGTGCAGGTGGACAAATATTCAACATTGGCAAATCAAAAGCACAGTTATTCGACAAAGATACCAGTGTGAATATTAATTTCAACGATGTTGCCGGCTTGGAAGAAGCCAAAGTGGAAGTAATGGAAATTGTTGACTTTTTAAAAAATCCCAAAAAATACACTGATTTAGGTGGTAAAATTCCGAAAGGAGCATTGCTTGTTGGCCCTCCGGGAACAGGAAAAACATTACTGGCAAAAGCCGTTGCAGGTGAAGCCAAAGTTCCTTTCTTTTCTCTTTCGGGTTCCGACTTTGTTGAAATGTTTGTAGGAGTAGGAGCATCAAGGGTTCGAGATTTATTCAGACAAGCCAAAGAAAAAGCGCCTTGTATCATTTTTATTGACGAAATTGATGCAATTGGTCGTGCCCGTGGAAAAAATGCAATGACAGGCGGAAACGACGAACGCGAAAACACTTTAAACCAATTACTCACAGAAATGGATGGTTTTGGCACCAATGTGGGCGTTATTATTCTAGCGGCTACCAACCGTGCCGATATCCTGGATCGTGCTTTAATGCGTGCAGGTCGTTTTGACCGTCAAATTCATTTGGAGCTGCCCGATTTAGAAGAACGTAAAGCTATTTTTAAAGTTCATGTGCGTCCTTTAAAATTAGATGAATCTGTTGATGTTGATTTCTTAGCAAAACAAACACCCGGATTTTCAGGTGCCGATATTGCCAATGTATGTAACGAATCTGCGTTAATAGCAGCCCGTAATAATAAAAAACTTATTGGCAAACAAGATTTTCTCGATGCTGTTGACCGAATAATAGGTGGATTAGAAAAGAGAAGTAAAATTATTTCGAAAGACGAAAAGAAAGTTATTGCTTTCCATGAAGCAGGTCATGCCGCAGTTAGCTGGATGTTGAAATACGCCCATCCGCTTATTAAAGTTACCATTGTCCCTAGAGGAAAAGCCTTAGGAGCTGCCTGGTATTTACCGGAAGAAAGACAAATAACTACTTACGACCAAATGTTAGATGATATTACGTCTACCTTAGGGGGAAGAGCATCAGAAGATATTGTATTTGGACAAATTTCAACAGGAGCATTAAACGACTTGGAAAAAGTTACCAAACAAGCTTATGCCATGATTGTTTATTATGGCCTAAACAAAAAAATTGGAAATATTAGCTATTACGATTCTACCGGAGCATCTGAATATGCTTTTTCAAAACCATATAGCGAAACTACCGCTAACACGATTGATTCCGAATTGAGTAAATTAATTGAAAATGCATACGAACGTGCTAAAAAAATACTAATTGATAATAGAGATAAATTAGAAATTTTAGCTAAAAGGTTATTAGAAAAAGAAGTTATTTTTAGAGAAGACTTAGAAGAAATATTCGGCTTAAGACCTTTTGATGAAGTAACTGAAAATAAATTGGTTTTAGAAAATGATAAAAAAGAAAAATTAGTTGAATCTCCTGAATTGGTTGTTAATAATGAAATAAAAAAACCAAAAAGCGGAGTCATCGAATTTCCTGAGAAATAATCAATAAAAGTCATGGAAGAAAGTACACAAAGGGAAAAAGTGCTGAAAAGGGTTCGGAATTCTTTAATATCCAAAACCAATAACCCTTTTCCTAATCCTGATTTTGATTCTAATATTTATCCCAATATATCGGATTCATTAGAAATTAAATTTGCCGAAGAATTTATTAATGCATCCGGTAATTTTATTTTTTGTGAATCGGAACAAGAACTTACAGAAAATTTAAATGCATTAAATCTAGAAAATCATTGGCATTCCTTTTACTGTAAAGAAGAAAAAATTAAAAATATACTTACACAAGCTCACCTCCCATACCTTTCGGAAGAAGTTGATTTTCCTGAAATTGAAGTAGGAATAACCTTATGCGAATATTTAGTTGCTAGAACCGGAAGTATTATGGTTTCTTCAAAACAGTTATGCGGAAGAAAAATGTTTGTATTCCCTCCTATTCATATTGTTATTGCTTATACGTCTCAGTTGGTTCCAGATATAAAAAATGCACTATTGGCATTACGAAAAAAATATGAAGATAAAATACCTTCTTTGGTTTCGTTTATAACAGGGCCTAGTCGGACTGCAGATATTGAAAAAACGCTTGTTATGGGGATGCATGGGCCCAAAGAGGTTTATTTATTTCTTATTGATGATACTGTTTATGAATAATTTAGGTCTATGAATGAACAATGGGTATCTATCTATAATTCAAACTACAACTACTTAGTGGAAATAACTCAAGCCATATTAACAGAGAATGAAATAGAAAGTGTTATTGTAAACAAACAAGACTCATCTTATCATTTTGGGATTATAGAACTTCATGTTCATCCTGATAATGTAATAAAAGCATTGCAAATTATTAATACTGAAAAATTGTGAATAATCTAATTACAAGAACTATTACTGGAGCAATCTTTGTAGTTGCTGTACTGGGTTCGGCATTTATGAATAGTTGGATTTTTGCATCGGTTTTCGCAATTTTTATGATCGTAGGAATGATTGAATTTTATCGTTTGTGTGAAAAAATAAATATTCATCCTCCTATTATCCCCGGTATTTTAATAGGTGTTTCTATTTATGTATTTACGCTTATACATGAAATGAGTAATATTAATATTGATTATAAAATCGTATTTATTTCCATTTTTGGGCTATCTATGCTATTATTTTTTCTTGAACTCTTTCGCAAATCAACCACTCCTCTTCAAAATATTGCAGCAAGTATTTTAGGGGCTTTTTATGTTTCCATCCCTTTTTCGTTGGTAATTGCTTTGGGAACTAAACAGCTTCCAAACTTATCGTTTGCTTATCTGCCTGTTTTCTTTTTTATTATTATTTGGATGTACGACACATTTGCTTATTTAGTTGGAATAAAATTCGGTAAAAAAAGAATTTGCGAACGAATTTCTCCTAAAAAATCGTGGGAAGGCGCAATAGGAGGTTTGTTTTTTACCCTGCTCCTTGCTATCATATTATCTTTTTATTTTCCTTTTCTCTCTACTTTAGAATGGATTGGATTCGCAACAATAATTGTTATATTTGGTACCTTGGGCGATTTTGCTGAATCTATGTTAAAACGAAATGCAAATATAAAAGATTCCGGTAATTTTTTCCCCGGACATGGAGGCATACTTGATCGATTTGATTCGGTTTTACTATCAATTCCATTTGTATATTTATATTTAATGATTATTGAAATTTTTTAAAAAATGAAGATCCACAAAGAAGGGTATGTTACTATCATTTTATCATTTGTTGTTTTGTTAGCAATAGCATTATTGACACATTTTTTAATTAACGACTTTATAATTTTAAAAACAATTTTCTATTTTATTTTTGTTTTTCTTTTTTTGTTAATTGTTTATTTCTTTCGCTCTCCGAAAAGAGACATGAATCATGGTCACGATTATATTATTTCACCGGCTGACGGGAAAATAGTGGTTATAGAAGAAGTTACTGCCAACGAATTTTTAACAGATAAAAGAATACAAATATCAATTTTCATGTCGCCCTTTAATGTTCATTGCAATAGATACCCCTGTACCGGTATTATTCGATATGTTAAGTATCATCCCGGATCGTATTTTGTTGCGTGGCATCCTAAATCATCGGAAGAAAATGAAAGAACAACTGTTGTTATAGAAGATTCTAAACATCGTTTTATATTAATTCGCCAAATTGCAGGAGCTCTTGCAAGAAGAATTATTTGTAATGCCATATTAAACGAGTCGGTAGTTCAAGGACAGGAATTAGGTTTTATTAAGTTCGGGTCTAGAGTTGATTTGCTTCTACCTCCCGATATTAAATTAAATGTAAAGCTAGGACAAGCTGTTAAAGCCGGAAAAACAATTATTGCCGAATTTTAAGAATACCCTATTATAAAAATTCCATTAATTCTTTTAATGAGTGTATTTCGTAGGTGGCTTTTTTTTCTTGTTTTATTCTTTGATAATTAAAGTATACTTGATCCATTTTTACATTTTGAGCTCCTAAAATGTCAACTTCAAAATCATCCCCAATCATTAGACTGTTTCTATTATTAGCCGTTGTTAATTGGAAAGCATAATAAAATATATTTTCATTTGGTTTATTATACCCCGCTTCTTCAGAGGTAATAATATGCGTAAAATATTTTTTTAAATTCGAGTTTGAAATTTTAACGTACTGCACTTCTATAAAACCGTTGGTAATTATATGAAGAGTATATTTTTTCGATAAATATTCCAATGTTTCATGCGCATAAGGAAGAAGTTTTGTTTTTAAAGGACTCATTCGAACATATTCTTTTGCCATTTTTTCTGCTAGAGAAGGGTCTTTTATATTAAAATCTTGAAGCGTTAATATATACCGTTGAATACTTAAAAAACTTTTTTCGATAAGTCCTTTTCTATACTGCTCCCATAACAAATTATTGTGTTTCGTATAGACTTGAAGAAACATCTGAGCATTAGGGATCCCTTTTTCTTTTAAGTGAAATAAAGTATAAATATCTAGAAATGTATCCTGGCTATTTTGCTGAAAATCCCATAATGTGCGGTCTAAGTCAAAAAATAAATGATTATATTTTATCATTAAAATATTGAGAATTAAAAATTTTTCAAAATTATAAATATTATTGATTCTATTTATTTGAGGCGATATATTTATTAGTTTTTTTATACCTTTGTTTTTGTTAAATACAGAATACATGGTCGTCGATATTTTTATTCCCTGTTATATAGATCAGTTATACCCTCATATTGCTTTTAATATGATTAAAATACTGGAAAAACTAGATATTTCTGTAAACTACAATACAGAACAAACTTGTTGCGGACAAGTAGCATTTAACAGCGGATATTGGGATCAAGCAAAATGTGTAGGAGAAAAATTCATTCGAGATTTTTCAAACGATCGCTATATTGTTGCTCCATCGGCATCTTGTGTAAATATGGTTCGTAATTATTACCCCGAAATGTTTCACAATTCCGCACTTCATAACGAATACAAGCAATTACAAAAAAACATTTTTGAATTAAGCGATTTTTTAGTAAACGTCATGAATGTGAATGACATTGGAGCTACTTTCAATGCGAATGTTACATTTCACGACTCTTGTTCTGCCTTAAGAGAATACGGAATAAAAAACGAGCCACGAATACTTTTACAAAATGTACGGGGATTAAATATAATTGAAATGAATAATTCCGATGTATGTTGTGGGTTTGGCGGAACCTTCTCTATTAAAAATGAAGCTATTTCTATTGCAATGGCTGAACAAAAAATTCAACATGCGATAGATACGAAAGCAGAATATCTAATATCTACCGAAGCTTCTTGTATAATGCATTTAGATTCCTATATTAAAAAAAACAACATTCCTCTTAAAACAATCCATTTAGCGGAAATTTTAGCAAACTTCTTATAAGATTTTGTCATTTTTCTAAGAAAAATCTTTTATTATTGACTCATTTTTAAATTTTTTATTAGGAATTTTGATTTTTAATTTTTATTTTTATGCCGATTAATCATATTAATTTATCATGAGAATAATAAAATTCGTTTTAATATTTCATGTATTCTTCTTTGGGAATGCAAGTTTTGCTCAACAGGGGTTTGTTGTTAATGGAGCAACTGTTACTATTGAAAATGGAGCAAGCATATATGTACATGATTTTACCAATAAGCAAGAAAACGGGATTGATGGTTCTGTTAACCTTGACGGAAATATTATTATTAAAGGGAATATTACCAATAATTCCAATGGGGATTTATTTACCAATATAGAATCAACTCCCGACGGACATACGATTCTTTCCGGAAATGATCAATCAATTCAAGGAACAAATCGTATTTTTTTTGAAAACTTGGATATTAAAAATGCAACCAAAACATACAATCTAGACCTTTGCGAAGTAAAAGGGGTATTTGATATTGATGGTGTTTTTCTTTTGAATAAAAACAAATTAATAATCGACAATAAAAATGCGAATGCCATAACCTACCATAGTGGATATATAAAAAGTGAAACAAAACCGAACGAAGGATTAGGTGAAATAGAATGGAAAATTGGAAATGCGACTAATACATTTAATGTGCCTTTTGGAAGTGGTTCCGGCACAAATGATATTAATGTATCATTAACAACAAAAACAGAAGCAGGCGATGACAATGGATCTGTTCTTTTTGCCACTTATCCTACCGATTGGCAAAACGCTCCTTATCCTGATATTGTGTCAACATTAGATGGATTTGAACCCAAAGATTTAGCTGATAGATATTGGAAAATTGAACCGGTATTTACATCAAAACCGGATATTATGATTACATTTAAATTTAATGAGGCAGATGTAGATCCAAGTGATAATCCTGACATGGTGGTTGCTAAACTTAAAGCTATTCGTTTTAATAATGAAATAGGTAAATGGAAAGATTTTAAAATGTCGGGGATTTGTAATCCGGCTGATAAATCTATTACTACAGATTATATTTTTGCAAAAGATTTTTATTCCTATTGGACATTAGGAGAATACATTATCCCCAATGCATTTACTCCCGACGGAGATGGTGTTAACGATATATTTTTAAAAGGTTTTTCTATAAAAATAATTAATAGATGGGGCGAAATTTTATACGAAGGAGAAGACGGTTGGGATGGAAAAACAAACGGGAAAGCAGTATCTCCGGGGACTTACTTCTTTGTTGCAAGTATGCCGGATATTAATTCAACAGAAAAATCAATTACCGGATCTATTACCGTAATATTAAACAAGAATTAATCATATAATAATTTATACCTATGAAAATGTTTAAAATAGCTTTAATGGTTTTTCTTTTTTGCAACTTTTTTCTTTTTAATGCAAAATCACAGAACCAAAATGTTTCTATAAACAATACCGGAAATGCACCTAATCCATCGGCTATGTTGGATGTATCTTCTACAACCAAAGGCTTATTAATTCCTAGAATGACAACTACCGAAAGATTAGCTATTCCTAATTTGGGACAATCTGAAGAAGGGTTGCATGTTTACGATACGACCACCGATCAATTTTGGTATTGGGATGGAACAAAATGGGTTGTTAGTTTGGGTGTTACCGGACCTACCGGACCTGCCGGAGTTGATGGAATTCAAGGGGTTACAGGCCCTCAAGGAGATAAAGGGGATAAGGGCGATAAAGGAGACAAGGGCGACCAAGGAGATATTGGGCCTATCGGTCCAACAGGTCCTGCCGGTGTTGATGGGATTCAAGGAATTCAAGGAATTACTGGGCCTACAGGGGCTGATGGGATACAAGGAATACAAGGAGTTACTGGACCTACCGGCGCTGACGGAGTACAAGGAATTCAAGGAGTTACTGGACCAACCGGTACTAATGGAGTACAAGGAAATACCGGACCTACCGGACCATTAGGCTGTACCACGGCTAACTATCTTATTAAATCGGATGGAACAACCGCAACATGTACGCAAGCTCCTATATTTGAAACAAATACAGCTCCTTTTTATGTAGGAATTGGAACCACTTCACCTTCGGCTAAATTA
Organism: Bacteroidales bacterium; assembly: GCA_035421345.1. Lineage (GTDB taxonomy): Bacteria > Bacteroidota > Bacteroidia > Bacteroidales > CG2-30-32-10 > DAOLWT01. The sequence goes on along the minus strand of DAOLWT010000043.1, from coordinate 1,064 downwards.
CATGTAACTACCGATAAATCGCATGCCGGACTTTTTACCACCACTGATACCATGGCGGCATTACGTGTTGTAAACACCAATACCGGACGCGGACAAGGATTACTCGTTTTAAAAAACACAACACCTACGTATTCTCCTCATAGCTTTGAATCTCGGATAGAAGGTGCTTTACCCTCTGAAATGGCCATATATTCAAGATCTTATAGTATTCCAAGTAGCGGAGTTAGTTTTGGTAATGCAGATTGTAATATTTCAACAAGTGGTTTAATTATTTCCACCAAAGATTATTCTTTTGGTTTTCATGGTATAATGGCAGCCCCTAATTTAGGTCCATTTCCAGCACGTTCTGCCGGAATTTATGGGGTTTATGGCCAACTTAATGCAGGAGAGACAAATTCATCTACCTACATAGCACTAGGGGCAAGTGCGTTGGGTTATAAAAACAGTTCGGGAAGTTATTATTCAATTTATGGTTTTGGTTTTTCTAGTGCTGTTGGAGATGATGTGGGAAAAAAAGATGCAAGCACAGATACAATCCCTAGCATCCACATAGGAATGGGTATAAACGGAGGTGTAATGGGACAATGGGTTAATAGTTCTAAATATGGTCTTTATGTTAAAGGAGGAAGATATAGTTTATATACCGACGGTCAAGCCTATTCGAATAATATTGCTGTTCAATTACAAAGCTATAACGATATTACCAAACAAGAAAAATATGTTGCTACGTATGTATCTACTTCTACAACCGTTGATATTACCACCAGAGGAAAAGCAGTTTTAGTTAACGGACAGGCTTTTATTAATTTTCCGGTAGAATTTACCAATTCAATAGCAAACAAGGAATCTTTAACGGTTACCGTTACTCCTCTAGGAGAATCAAATGGGGTATATGTTACCGGAGTTGATAATAGTGGCTTTTATGTTATTGAAAACAACAGTGGTACATCGAATGTGCAATTTAACTGGACTGCTATTGGTGTTAAAGCCGGTTACGAAAATCCGGTTATTCCATCAGAAATACTTGTTAAATCATATAATACCAATATGAGTAATGTTATGTT
>DAOLWT010000042.1:0-11644 GCA_035421345.1 Bacteroidales bacterium | reverse complement strand
TAAAATTTTATTCACGCTTGCCCTGTCCTCGCCGATTCGTCTGGCTTGCGCGCATATATTGAATATTTGGCATTTTTATTTTTCGAGATGTTATAGTTTTTTTATTTTATGTTTGGTTTTTAGTAAAAAAAGTGCTTGTTTGTTTTGGCAGTGTTAGTAAGGGAATCAAGACTGTCAGGAAATTTCCTCAAAACTTCCTGAATTCCATTCTTCACTTTGATTAAAAAACATGGTATTCTTATCGGCTATTTTCAGTGAGTTATTGATTTCTTCTATTTCTTCTATTTTCATTTTTATCTCTTTGTGGAAATAAATTAAAGGGAGGTCTTTTATTTTTTTTCGTTTGGTTAAAGAACTCTTCATCCTGTTGTTGAATTGCATTTATATCGAAATAGGATGTATCTTTTAACATTAAGGCTTTTGATTCAGCACGTAGTTTTACACGCCAAAGCAGGTTAAATGTATCGGCAGGAAGAATAGTGCCTATTTTAACTAAGGAAGATGCTATTCGCGAAAAATAAGCTTGATTCTTTTTATCTAGGTTACCATCTTTACTAAAAGAATATTTATACCATTTAGGACGAGGTAAGATACTGGCTAAAAAAATACTTTCAGGAACGCTTAATGTAGCAGGTAATTTATTAAAATAAAATTTAGACGCTTGATTAATTCCATATATATGCGGCCCCCATTCGGCAATATTTAAATATACTTCAAACATACGGTCGGGAGGACAAATATTACTGCTTTGAATAAGCCATACAATTAAGAGTTCTTCTGCTTTTCGAGCAATGGTCTTATTCTTAGTAAGAAAAACATTCTTCACTAATTGCATTTCTATGGTACTTCCACCTCTTACAAATTTTCCCTTTTTAATATTTTGAATAATGGATTGTTTCAAAGAATAAATATCGAACCCACTCTGATAATAAACACCGCCATTTTCAGCTATCTTAACGGCCTCTTTCAATGGCAATGAAATTTTATTGATAGGCGTAAAAAGGGGGTTTTTAGGACCCACCATAAACGAAGCCACTTCTACCCCTTCTTCATAAACACGATGAATAAACGTATCATTTATTTTAGAAAAATCGGTTTCTCCATACTTAACTATTTTAAAATCTTTTCCTATGAGTCCTGCTTTAAATTCGAGAGAATCAGGTTCACTCATATCAACAAAAAAATCAACATCTAATTTTAAATTTCCACTTGTTTTAATTCCATTAAAGTTAGTAAAAAGTCCGGTAGGCAAAGAGGTGAAAAAAGTTTGCGCATTAAAATCTTCATGCATCTTAAAGGTAATTTTACGCGGACTTGTTAATTTTACCAGAAAATACGGGTTGAAATTATAATTATTCATGCTTATAGTTGAAGTACTATCAAATTCAATAAAATCTTTCCCTATAAAAAAATTAAATTGACATGCTGCTTTTTCAATTTTCACTTCCGTAAGCGCTATTTTTTTTTGCTCCAACAGCAAGCCTGATAACGATATTAAGCCTTGTGAATTATATTTCGTGTCTATCCATGTATTTGAATTTAATTCCAACCGAAGGGTATCGAAAAGACAACGCAATCCTTTTAATTCTTTTACTATTGGAATCGTTACTTTTCCGGTATCGGCATAAAGTCTAAGCAAAGCTACTTCCTCGCGAGAACCAAGGCGACCTTGAGCTTTCCAAATATTATTTTTATTATTTTCCTGAACCTGAATTTCAGTATTAAACGTATTATTTAATAATGCAAATTGCTCCATCTTAAATAATACCGATTGCTTATTCCAGCTTAATTTCAAGGAGAAATCGGTTACTTCGAGCGAGGAAGGAATATAATTAAAAAATTGATTGACCATTTTTTTAATTCGACTAGCATAATCGACCGTTCCTTTTTTCTTTTTTTCTTTAGTAGAGAAAAGAAATGAAAAATTATTAAGCGAATCTGTTTGCGTAATATTTATATTAAATCCGATTAGCTGAACTTTATCGAATTTAATATGACCGGTTATAAGAGGAATTACTTTTACACGAGCATATATATATTTAGAGTCAATTAAGGTATCATTATTATTAGAAATTAATTTTACACCTCCCATATAAACACCGAAAAAGCCTTTAAAATGAGCATCTTCCACTATTAAGCGCGCGGCATAAACACGATTAAACTGAGTCACTTTTTTTTCAACATATCGAATTAATAGTACATTACGAAGAGACACAAGAGAAAATAAAACGACTAAAATTAGACTCGCAATTACGATTATCCATTTTTGAATTTTTGAAAATGATTGAAAGAAAGACATACAAAAAATTTCTTTTACTAATCGATTTGTGCTGAGAGTTTTTGATGAATTTCAATAACTTGAGGAATAATAAGATCTTCATTATTATTGACGATAATAAAATCGGATTTTTCAATTTTTTCCTTTTCCGGTATTTGATGCTTCATACGTATAAGCACTTGTTCGCGATTTACATTGTCGCGATTCATAACCCTATTAATCCTCGTTTCTTCGTTTGCAGAAACTGTAATTATTTTATCGAATAACGTATTAAAATTTGATTCAAATAAAATAGCCGATTCCATTATAATATAAGGGCCACTCATTTTATTTACCCAAGCATTAAAATCAGATAACACGGCAGGGTGAATAAGCTGATTTAATTGATGTAGTTTTTCCGGATTTTCAAAAACAATAGCCGCTAATTTCTTACGATCAATCATTGCGGTATTAGTAAGGATGTTGGTACCTGCAAAAGAAATTATTTTTTTAATTATTTCGGGTTTATTTAATATTTTTTTAGCTTCTTCATCGGCATTATAAAAGGGTATTCCTAATGTCATAAAAATTTTAGAAACGGTAGATTTTCCGCTTCCGATATTTCCGGTAAGTCCAATTTTTTTCATTATTTAATATAAAGATATTCTACTTTATCCGGCTCTATTTTTTTTATTTCAACAAAGGTAGGGAATGTGCGAATCGTAATTTTTATTTTTTGCTCCTCTAAGGGAGTTGCATCTAATATTTCAGCCACAGCGGAAAACATATCGGCTTTAACATCTTTATATTTACTAAGGGGAACTAAATAAGTAATTTTTATTTTTTCGGGAAAAACACGTACCGATAATTCGTTTTTTTTATTTTCAATTTCAACAGGCACTTCTAATGTTGTTTCTGTATATTTTTCAACATGCACATGAAGAATAGAAGATGGCGGGCTAACAAGCACTTTTCCTTTTTTGTATATTGGCGAAAAACGAAGAATAACATCTTGATTTTTACTCAAATTAGTAAGTGAAACAGGAAGCGAAATAATTTCGTTAATCGTATCGATTGACTTCTTGGGACCTGTAATAATAACACTATCGGGAGAAAATTTAAGAGAATCGACTAATTTGTATTGAGGAGCAAAACGAAGTGTTATACTTGCTTTAACGGGAACCCGTTTAGAATACGTTTTTTCAAAACGAAAAATGAGGGTATCGGGAAAAACAGAAATAATATTTGAATAATGAATCTGATTACTTATTGTTTGAAACAAATTAGCAGAAGGAATAATATGGGTTCTACCGAATTTATTTTCTAGCAAATCACTTAAATCAATTTCAATGGGTAAGCGCTTTTTAAAAATGCGGTTCGAAAGAATACGATAGCCTTTCGATTTTAATTTAACTGTGAAAACAGTATCTAAATCGCTTGTTAATATTTTATCGGAAGGGATATTAATAAATGAAACAGGGTAATCCAACACTTCGGTATATTCATTCGATAGCTTGATAAGAACCCATGTTAATGAGGATAAGATACAGCATATAAAAAAAACATACAGCTTTTTACTAAAACCGGAATGAAAAACGTTGTTAACAGGTTTTACTTGTTGTTCCATATTTTTTTAAAAAGCTGTATTTAGTAAAAAGCAAAAAAATGCGTTTCCAAAATAAAGCAATGCTTATTTTTCGGTAAGCGGTTGTACATCTGCCGGACTAGATGCTATGGCAGATTTTTCTAGTCTAAAACGTGTTTGACCTTCGGTTTCAATTGTAAAAGTGGTATCTTGTGTTTCAACAATTCTCCCATGAATACCACCGATAGTAATAACCTTATCGCCTTTTTTAAGCGACTCTCTGAATTTTTTTTGTTCTTTGGTTTTTTTAACCTGTGGTCTTATCATAAAGAAATAAAAAACAACAATAATCAATGCAAACATAAGTAACATCTGCATACTTCCACCGCTTTTACCGTCGGCCGGTGGTGCCATTAATAAAATTGAGATTAAATGATTCATTTTTTAATTTAGTTTAGTTTTTGTTAGTACTATTTATTTTTCTTCTTTCGGATAAATTTGCGCTTTTACTTTTAACGCTTTTACTTCTTCTTTTATATTCGCTCTTAATGTAATTGATTTACTTTGAAAACCTTTTTTCCCTTCGGTATTAAATGTAACATTAATAAACCCTTCTTTATTGGGAGCTATCGGATCTTTAGGATAATCGGCTACCGTACAACCACAACTCCCTTTGGCATCGGTAATAATTAAATCGGATGCTCCTGTATTTTTAAATTTAAAAGAAAACGAAACCTTCTCCCCTTCCGTTACTTTTCCAAAATCGTGTTCCTCCTCTTCAAAATAAAAAACAGCTAACTTGGATGTATCGGTATTTACAGACTGATTGGCATTATCAATTCCTTGATTATTCGTATTTGAATTTTGACAAGAAACAACAAATAAACACATAAAAACGAAGCCAATAAAAATATTCCTTTTCATATCGTTTTTTATTTATAAAATGCAAAGATAAAAAAATAATATTGTATTAGTTTAAAAAAATAATATTACATATAATATTAAATAACAATTACTTACAAGTACTAATGCGAAATATAAAAAGAATAATTTTTACATTAAACCTCTACCGGCTTTTTTAATTTCGTTGGTTTCTTTCATATCGGCAATTAGTTTATCTAAAATACCATTTATAAATATACTGCTTTTAGGGGTGCTGTACATTTTAGAAAGATCGATATATTCGTTTAAGGTTACTTTTACCGGTATGGACGGGAATTCCAACAATTCGCATAAAGCCATTTTCATTAATAAAAAGTCCATCATGGCAATACGTTCGGCTTCCCAATTAAGTGTTTTTTCCGAAATTCGTTTTTCTAATTTTTCAGAAGACATAATTGTTTTTCGAAAAAGGTCGGTAGCAAAAGCCCTGTCTTCATCATCCACAAACCATTCCAAACCGGAAATAGACGAATCGATGGTGTCGTCTTTACACGATTTAACCACGTTAATTAGAATAATATTAACAATATCAATATCATCCACCCAAAAAATACTTCTGTCTTCGTAAAACTGCATTAATGGGGGGAAATCGACAATATGGTTTTTAATAATATTTACTATTATTTCTTTATCTTCTTCAAAAGAAATTTTTTCGGAAGAAATATATTTAATATATGCTTCGCTACTTTTAATATTAGCGAATATTCTTCTTACAATTTCATTTTCCCCCACCCACGAAATTTTCTTTTTTGCATACAAGTCGTTTATTACACTATTATTAGAAATAGCTACTAAAAACGGATTTTGAATGAAACGAGTATTTGGATTTAAATCTTGCTTTGTTGGAATATGTTTTTGTTTAGAGTCTTCTAACTGTTTTTCAGCCACATCACGTATTTCAGATAAAAACTGAAGCTGATACAAAAAAAGTTCATAAAAACGATTAATACTCAAGAGTAACTCTTTTTCACCGGAACCAACACTTTCAAAACCGGCGCTAAACCAGCCATACAAAGATTGCATAACCTTAATTCTAAGATGCCTTCTGCTTAACATAAGATAATTGAATGAACGTAATAAATGAGCGACAAATGTAAGTATTTTATTGAAAAGCCAAACTTTTATTTATTACAAAATTCAATTTATCACTCATGCTACTTCATTAAATTCGCATTCCTTTTTCACTATTTTTAAAAAACACCATTATTAATTTCTATTTTCAAACATACGTTATTAAAAGAGAACACTCCTTTTTTATAAAAAACAACTTCTTTATAAGGTTTATTTAAATTATTGTTTTTCATCTACTTATAAATAGTGTTTTAATTGATAATGATTTTTTTTTCATTTAGTCGTGAAAAATATGATTTTGATATATAATTTTATTATTTTTGTTTTACTCAATTTAAAAAAATATTCATCATGGAAGAGTTGGAAAACAAAGACAGGCAAAGAGTTGAAATTTTCTCTAAAGCAGTAAGAGCGGGGAAAAGAACGTATTTTTTTGATGTAAAAAGTACGAAATCCGATGATTTTTACTTAACCATTACCGAAAGTAAAAAAAGGTTCAGTAACGAAGAAGGTAAATTCCATTACGAAAAGCACAAATTATTTCTTTACAAAGAGGATTTTGAAAAGTTTTCAGAAGGACTAACCGAAGTTATCGAATTTATTAAAACCGGTGTAAAACCAGAAACTACTTCGGAAGCTTCATCAAATGAATTTTCAGATGTTTCTTTCGAAGACCTCAAAGAAATATCAAAAAATCAAGACGAAGAATAAGTTTTTTCTTGCTTATTTTCACCATACTGAATCTGTAAAAGGTTCAGTGTTTTTTATTTAGGCAAACCCTCTTTTCTTTGTTCATAACTATTCATACACGATACAAATTTATTTTTGTAAATTTGAATTCATTTTTTTAATCTATTTATTACAACCATGAATATACAATATTATGGTCACGCGTGTTTTGAAATAATTGTTGGTCAGAAAAAACTATTATTCGATCCTTTTATTAGCGGTAATCCACTAGCAAAACACATAGATATTACCAAAATTAAACCCGATTATATCCTTATCTCTCATGGTCATCAAGATCATATGTTAGATGCAATTGCTATTTCCAATCAATCGGATGCCGTTATTATATCGAACTACGAAATAATTAACTGGATGATATCGAAAGGAGCAAAACGTACACATCCCATGAATATTGGAGGTAAGTTTAATTTCGACTTTGGGAATGTTAAATTTTTTAATGCCGTGCATTCCAGCGTTCTTCCCGACGGCACGAATGGAGGAAATGCCGGTGGTTTTTTAATTCAAGCAAAAGAAGCTAGTTTTTATTTTGCCGGTGATACCGGACTTACATACGATCTTAAGCTTATCGGTGAATTTATGTCGATCGATTTTGCCCTACTCCCAATTGGAAATAATTTTACCATGGGGGTCGATAATGCCATTATTGCCTCCGACATGATTAAATGTGAAAAAATTATCGGCATGCATTATGATACATTTCCGAATATTATAATCGACAAACTAGAAGCACAAGAGAAATTTAATAGAGCCGGAAAAGAATTAATTCTTCTTAATATAGGTGAACAATATCAATTTCAAAATTAGCATATGAGTAAAATAATCGCAATAGCAAATCAAAAAGGGGGAGTCGGAAAAACCACGACTGCCATTAATTTAGCTGCCAGCCTTGCTGTGCTCGACCAAAAAACATTACTTATTGATGCCGACCCACAAGCAAACGCTACTTCGGGTACCGGTTTTGATCCTAAAAATATTAAAACCAGTATTTATGAATGCATTATTGATGATGTTGAACCTAAAAATATTATTTTAAATACCACGACCCCGAACCTCGACTTAATACCGGCTCATATTGACCTTGTTGGTGCTGAATTGGAACTCATCAATTTACCCAATCGCGAAAAAATGATGAAAAAAGTCATTTCTAAAATTAAAGATGACTACCAATTTATTATTATTGATTGTTCTCCTTCCTTAGGATTAATAACCGTTAACGCACTTACTGCCGCCGACTCGGTTATAATTCCGGTACAATGCGAATATTTTGCACTTGAAGGCTTAGGCAAATTACTTAACACCATTAAAATTGTTCAAACCCGATTAAATGCAGAACTTACCATTGAAGGGATATTATTAACCATGTTCGATACCCGACTTCGTTTATCGAATCAAGTGGTAGAAGATGTAAGAACACATTTCCAACAAATGGTTTTCGATACCATGATAGCAAGAAATACGAAATTAGGAGAAGCCCCCAGCTTTGGGGAAACAATTATTACCCACGATATTCAAAGCAGAGGAGCCATTAACTATTTAAGCCTGGCGCGTGAAATACTTCAAAAAAATAATATGACTAAAATTAAACAAGCCGATAAAAAAATTCATGCAACCAATGAACGCTAAAAAGAAAGCATTAGGCAGAGGGCTTAGCGCTTTGCTTGAAAATTCAGGAACCAACGAAATTTCCAACTATAATAACGTTTCTACCATTATTGCCGGAAGTATTGCCAATATCCCCGTAGATTGCATTGACTCCAACCCTTTCCAGCCACGTATTCATTTTGATGAAGAAGCTCTTAGAGAACTTGCTTCTTCTATTAAAGAACAAGGCGTAATACAACCTATTACCGTTCGACAATCCGAAAATAACCGCTACCAACTTATTAGCGGAGAAAGACGATTGAAAGCATCTATCTCTATTGGACTGGAAAATATTCCTGCTTATGTTAGAACTGCCAGCGATCATTCTATGCTCGAAATGGCATTGGTAGAAAATATTCAACGAAAAGATTTAAATCCCATTGAAGTTTCCTTGTCGTTTCAACGACTTATAGATGAATGCAAGCTTACACAGGAAGAGTTGAGCGATAAAGTAGGGAAGAACAGATCTACCATCACCAATTTCTTACGTTTGCTTAAACTGCCTGCTACCATTCAAATCGGACTTCAAGAAAACAAAATAAGTACTGGTCACGCCCGTGCTATTATTAATGTTCCTAGCATAGATACCCAATTAGCCATTTATAAAGATATTATTGAACAAGATTTATCAGTACGACAAACCGAAGAAATTGTTCGGAATATTGATAACGAGCCGTATTCTTTTAAAAAATCGACTAAAGCCACTACTACACCATCTCTTCCTCAAAAATATCTTAAAGTAATAGAACAGCTCGAGAAAAATGTAGGATTAAAAACAGATATAAAAAGGAATAACTCCGGAAAAGGAACCATTATTTTTCATTTTAGATCGGATAACGATTTAGATTATATTTGTTCCAAGTTCAAAAAATAATATGCAGTCTTTTTTAACCATATTTTTTAGATTATTCAGCATTAAATGGAGCCTTTTATTTATCTTATTATTCTATTTTACCCCTTCGTTAATAGCACAAAGCAAAGATTCTACTAAAATTGTAATTGATACGAATCGAATTATAAAGCACGCTCCACAAAAAGCGGCTTTTCTATCAGCATGCTTACCTGGATTAGGACAAGCATATAACAAAAAATACTGGAAAATACCTATTGTTTATGCCGGTATTGGAACCGTTACCTTTTTAGGAATTTCTAATGCTAAAAATTACAATGATTTTAAATTAGCGTATAAATACCGAACCGATTTAGATCCGCTTACCATTGATAATTACGTTAATAAATTTCAAGATGAAGATTTATTAACTATTAAAAATTACTATCGAAGAAATCTTGAACTTTGTTACATTATTGGCTTCGCTGTTTACGCTCTTAATATTATTGATGCCACCGTTGATGCTCATCTTTTTGAGTTCGACATGTCCGACGATATAAGCATGCTAGCATACCCCCTGTTCTTCGCTTCCAGCAATCAAAACGGGGCGGGAATTAATCTTACTTTTAAAATAAATTCAAGCAAAAAATAATTTCATTAACATTTTTTATAATAATTATTTTCTCTACCAAACAATAGAATAACGTATTTTGCGTATTATAATCGTTTTTATAAGATAATACCGATTGCATATATGTCATCGGCATTACCATTGTAAAATTTAAAATATCCGTTGGACTATTTTAAATTAACAATTGGTATAAATATTTAATTACTTTTGTTTTTTTATTAAAATAAAATTCTTTCATTATGAGCATTTACATTCTTTTTATAATAATTACTATAATTACAACCATTGTTGGATTATGGAAAATTTTTGAAAAAGCCGGAGTAGCAGGCTGGAAATCGATTATTCCATTTTATAATTTTTATATATGGCTAAAAATTATTAATAAACCGATGTGGTGGTTTATTTTTCTTATTATCCCATTTATTAATGTATTCGTAATTCTACTAATGGTGGTAGAACTCGCTAAATGTTTTAAAAAATTCGGACTCGGAGCACAAGCTCTTAGTGCCTTATTTCCGTTTGCCTATTTACCTTATCTTGGATTTTCTAAGAAAGAAACCTATACCCATCCCGATAAGCTACCAATATATAAGAAATCGGCTATTCGCGAATGGGTTGATGCCATTATTTTTGCAGTAATTGCAGCTACTATTATACGTACATTTCTTATGGAAGCATACACCATTCCTACTTCTTCTATGGAAAAATCGCTTCTTATTGGAGATTTTCTTTTTGTAAGTAAAATAAGTTATGGTCCTCGCATACCGATGACTCCTATTGCGTTCCCCTTTGCTCATCACACCCTTCCCTTAACAAAAAACACCCCTTCGTATGTGGAATGGATAAAATTACCCTATTACCGTTTCCCCGGGTTCCGTACCATTAAAAATTTAGATGTAGTTGTTTTTAACTACCCCGATGGCGACACCACCACCCTCGAACTACAGAGTAATCAGAGCTATTACGAAATTGTTCGTAGTATTGGCAGAGAAAAAACATGGGAAAACTATCATGTAGTAGGCAGACCCGTTGATAAAAGAGAAAACTATATTAAACGATGTATTGGTATACCAGGAGATAAACTTCAAATAATAAATCAAGAAGTATATATTAACGATAAAATATTACCTCTTCCGTACGGTGCCCAATTTCATTACAAAGTAAAGACCAATGGTGTTGTTTTACCTAAACGTATTTTCGAAAAATTCGATATTACCGAAGGAGTTCAACCGATGGCATTGAACGAGAATACACAAGCACCCCCTTTCACTTATTACTATAATTTTGAAGACAGCACCTATCAAGTGGTTTTAACCGCAGCTATTGCAGAAAAGCTAAAATCGTTACCTAATATTATTTCGGTCGAAAAAATTGTTTTCCCTTCCGATATTTATGACGGTCGCTTATTCCCATACGACTCTACCTTTAAGTGGAATATTGATTTTTATGGACCTATAACAATTCCTGCAGCCGGACAAAGCGTTTCTATTACAAAACAAAATATTTCATTATATAAACGAATTATTGATGTTTATGAAAATAACGATTTAAAAATAGAAGGAGATAAAATTTTTATAAATGGAAACGAAGCTACTTCCTATACCTTTAAAATGAATTATTATTGGATGATGGGCGACAATCGTCATAATTCTGCCGATTCTCGCTATTGGGGATTTGTTCCAGAAGACCATATTGTTGGGAAAGCATCGTTTGTATGGCTATCACTCGACCCGAACCAATCGTTTCTTAATAAAATTAGATGGAAAAAATTATTCAGGATTATTAAATAGCTTGTAAAACGAAGCAGATAGACACAAAACATATTTTATTTGAATTTTATTGCAAAATTACATACCTTTGCACACTGAAATTTAACAGGTCCTGTAGCTCAGCTGGATAGAGCAACAGCCTTCTAAGCTGTGGGTCGTGGGTTCGAAT
>DAOLWT010000041.1:0-11715 GCA_035421345.1 Bacteroidales bacterium | reverse complement strand
TTTTAAAAGTCCTTTACATGCATTTAACGTATCGAAGCTATTCTCTATTTTACGAGTAAATAGAAGTGAATTATTTTCTACAACAGCTAATTTAATAGTGCGAGAGCCAATATCTATTCCTGCGGAAATCATTTATTGTTTTTTTTATTGTTTAAAAATATTAAGAATAGGGAATATCCCTATTATAAGCATACTCCCTAGTTCTTAATGAATATAATTTATTTTTTAATTCTTTCAATAAAAGCTTCTACTCTTGTTTTTAATTGACCTACATCTTCTTGGCTATAATCTGTTTCTATCAGTAATACGGGGATACCTGCTTTTTCCAATTCTTTTTCAACTATCTTGCTTTCCATTTGGTAAGGCTGACAGAACTGAAGTCCGTAATGAATTACTCCATCGGCTTTGTATTTCTTTTTCATTTCTTTTATGTGTTCCAGTCGATCTGGATTTGGAGTAAATACAGCACAATCAATTTGGAAATAGCGGTCAACTATATTATCAATAAGCTCATCAACGGAAGTTCCTTTTGTGTTTACCAAATTCTGAGTTCCTCTTTCGCCGGTACACATTTCTTCGCCAACAATCACCACATTGGATGTTTCAATGATGTAGGGAAGTTTCCAGTTTGGCACAGCCATGGGGCATCCTGAAAGAAGAATTCTAGGCGAACCTTTTGGTGCAACTCCAATGCCCTCTTTATTCCTTGTTTCCAGCTCATCGCAAATTGCATTCACAGAAGTGGTAAACCTTACAGGATCATCATAGAAAAATACCTGATTAGCCAGTAATGCATCGAGACCGGAAATAGGGGTAGGGTCAGCACTGCGAAGTGTCGCCATTCGGTGAATAGCTTTCCGCTTGTTGTTCGCAATTTCAATTCCTTTCTTTAAATTTTCTACGGTAATTTTCTTTCCCGATAGTTGTTCAAGCTTCTGTGCGAATTTTTTGTATTCTGCTTTCAGAAGAGCTCTTCCTTCTGCAGATTTCATTTGCGGTAGATCCATAACATATAAATTTCCAATAATATCCTTGTAGCTTTCATATGCTTTTTTCTTGCCATCGCAGGTGTTTTCTCCAACAACAAGGTCTGTTGTTTCAATATATGGACAAACTTTAGCTAGTTTAAAACCGAAAGCCGCTTTAATTAGCGAACAGGTATTACGTGGAAGGAATTTTTCGGCTTCTTCAAAGCCTAATTCAGCACCGGCACAAAGTCCAATACATACTGCATCTACTGCAAGCACTAATTCTTCGGGGACAAAAACACAAAAAGTTCCTATCACTTTTCTGCCTTGCGCTTTCGCATCCATAATTTCTTTAATACGAAGACCATGTATCTCGCTTACTACAAAGTCGAAATACGACATTCCTTTAGGTCTATTTTTTTGAGATAAAAAAATGTCTTGATATGCTTTACCAACAATATCAAGCACTGCATCGTGTGTTTTAAGGTCAAGCCCTAAACTTGCCCACATTTCATGATAATCTGCCATAGTAATTAAGTTTTAAGTGAATAAAAGGATTTAGAGTTGTTATTTTAATAATTCTTAAATTAAATAGATAGCATGTAATACGGCTATAATATGCGTTTATAAACGGAGATAGAAAAAATGTTTTAAAATGAAGTTGAAAATAAGAGGAGGTAAGAATTTTGAAAAATGGAAAGCTAAGCTGATAATCTATCAGAGGAAGAATAATAACAATATTGGTATTCTTTTTTTTCAAATATATAAGAATTAATGCTTTTTATAAAAGCATCGAATAATAAATAATTTTTTTTATAAATCAGCAGCTGCCACCTAACCTGAGCAGTATTACTGATTTCTCATCTTTTATGAGTTTTGTTTTTCATTTTAATTAAATTATTTTTTAATGAATTGTAATAAAACGTTATAAAAATATAAATTAATATACAACGATATCCTTTTTTTCTTTTTTAGTTATTTCTCCAATTACAGAGGTAAAAGGAAATCCGGCATTTATTAAATCGGTTTTCATTTCATTTACTATATTCGGTTGGCAACAAATGAGCATACCCCCCGATGTTTGTGCATCTAGTAAAAGCATTTTTAGATTATAAGATAAAGTGCTATTAAATAAGCAATTTTCTGCTACATATTCCAAGTTTCTGAAACATGCACCCGGAATACATCCCATTTCTACTAGGTCAATTACTTTTTCGAATACGGGTACTTCTTTTGAATTTATTCTTAGCGTTACATTGCTTGCTAAAGCCATCTTTAAAGCATGACCAATAAGTCCGAATCCGGTAACATCGGTAGCACATTTAATTTTATTGTTTTGCATGATTTGTGCCACATTTTTATTTAATTGCTTCATGCTGTTTAATACGGTTTGAAGAAGCTCGGCTTTAACTTCGCCTATTCTGTTACCAGCTAATATTATACCGCAACCAATGGGTTTGGTTAATAAAAGAACATCTCCTTCTTTAGCCCCGGCATTCGTAATAATTTTATTTGGGTGAATGGTACCGGTAACAGCCAATCCATATTTAGGAACATCATCTACAATCGTATGTCCGCCTATAATAACAGCGCCTGCTTCTAAAACTTTATCGATTCCTCCTCTTAAAATTTCATTTAAAATAGCTAACGGTATTTTTGCTGGAAACATAGCAATATTAAGTGCTGTAATAGCTTCACCGCCCATGGCATAAATATCACTTAATGCATTTGCTGCTGCAATTTGTCCGAACTCGTATGCATTAGCACATACGGGAGGGAAAAAGTCTGTTGTTTGAATCAATGCTATTTCATCGGTAATTTTATAAACACCCGCATCATCATGGGTTTCGATATCTACCAATAAATTTTTATGCGGTGTTTTAGGCAAATCGGCAAGTGCTTTGCTCAATTCCTTTGCAGGGAGTTTTGCAGAACACCCTCCGTATTCTACTGTTGATAGTAAATCGAAAGAAGTCAATTTATGCATTTTTTTTATATTCTTGAAAAGCAATATGATTATTTAATAAAAGCAAACGTATTTTATTTATCTCTTCCGATGAGTCAGCAATACGAACAGACATGCCACAATCGGAAGAAAATTCTTTGGGTGTAGGAATGATATCATATTTAATATTATTTTCTTTTAATATCTTTTCCACTTTTAATACTTGATGTGTTGATTCAAATATAAAAACAATATAATTCATTTATGTTAGGGATAAATTATTTTTTCGGCTTGACTAAATTTTTCAAGAATATCGTACATATTAGAGATTCTGCCAACACCTAATGCTGATTTTTTTTGGTAATAATCTAAACAGGTTCCACATACAAGAATTTCTATTCCTAGAATTTCCAACTTTTTTAATGATTCCAAAACAGGAGAATCATGTAAGGTTAAATATATTCCGGAATTTAAAAAAACCATTGTTTTGGGTTTCTGTGTAACTTCCGGTAAGGTATTGACAAATGCCTTTATTAAAATGGTTCCCAGCTCTTCCACTCCTTGTCCTAGTTTGTTGTTTTGAAAGGCGATAACATAATTAGATATTTGCTGATTTTCAACCTTGCAATAATTTTCAACGATGGTGGCTTCCGGAATATTTCCTTTTTTTTGAACCAGGATTTCGAAAATTCCTTCTTTTTTTTCAAGATGAATGTTCATTCCGTGTTCTTCCAAAAAATGGGTTACATTCTTTACTGAAGTTTCATTATCTAGTATAATTTTTAAAATTTCGTTTTCAGAAATTTCCGCTAGTGCCTTTTTAGTCATAATTAAAGGCATTGGACAAAGTTTTCCTTTGGCGTCGATGGTTTTCATATAGACTTTTTTTGGTCAACAATAATTTTTTTAATGGCATTAATCGTATATGTAATTTCTTCTTCGGTATTAAAGCAACCCAAGCTAAAACGGACGGTTCCTTCGGGGAATGAACCAATAGATTTATGTGCAAGTGGTGAGCAATGTAAGCCCGGTCTAACCATAATATTAAATTCTTTATCTAATTTATAGGCAAAGTCGCTACATGGCATATTTCTAATATTAACGGAAACCAACGAAAGACGTTCCTCGTTTTTGTTAGGCCCATAAATAATAACATCATCAATTTTCTCTAATAAAGAAATAAGATAGGTTATTAATTCTTTCTGCTTATTATAAAGATGCGGTATTCCCTTTTGAAGGATATAATTAATTCCTGCTTTTAATCCAATAATTCCTACTGTATTGGCTGTTCCTGCTTCTAATCGGTCGGGATAAAATTCGGGATGTGTTTCCATTTCCGATTTAGAGCCGGTTCCGCCATGAATAAGCGTATCAATCATCAAATTATTTTGGATACATAATCCGCCTATTCCCGGAGGTCCATATAATTTTTTATGACCGGTAAATGCTAATAAGTCAATATGACTTTCTTGCATATCTATTGGGAGAATGCCCGCTGTTTGTGCTGCATCTACAAGAAATAATACGCGATTTATTTTACAAATTTCTCCAATTTCTTTAATCGGTTGAATTGTCCCTGAAACATTCGATCCATGAATGCTTACAACAAGTTTTGTGTTTTTTTGAAAACTCTTTTTTAGGATTTCTAAATCAATATAGCCTTTTTTATTGCAAGGGACCACTGTTAATTCAATAATACCAATACTTTCGAGAAATCGTAAAGGACGAACAACAGCGTTGTGTTCCATGTGACTGATAATGACATGATCTCCTTTTTTCAACACCCCTTTTATTGCTATATTTAATGCATGCGTAGCATTAGCCGTAAAAATTATTTTTTCGGAAGAGTCTACATGAAATAATGCTGAAATTAATTCGCGTGTTTCAAAAATTTCACGCGCTGCTTTTATGGCAAATTGATGTCCTGAACGACCCGGACTACCGCCAAAGTCATTCAAATATTCGTTCATCGATTGAATAACTTGTTTTGGTTTAGGCCAAGAAGTGGCAGAATTATCGAGATACACCTTCATTTAATATTTTTTTGCCTAATGGGGTTATTAAAATTTTCGTAAAAGCACCTTCTCCCGTTGTTGTTATTATTTTTTCGGCTTTATAAATATCGGATAACAAAGCACAAAAACGTTTTGTTGCATTAATTTTAGTTTTAAAATCATTCATATCTAATCCATTTTGATTTTCTTTTTGCAATGCTTCCTGCAAGAGAATGGGGCGATATTTTTGAATGAAGCTGGTATGAATAATTTCATTTTCGAAAAAAGTAATTTTTTTCTCTCGAATTAAGTACGACAAGAACATTTTTAGTTCCCCTTTCGAGATTTTTTGAATAACTGCCTTCTCTTCAATTTCAGAAATAACCGGTTTCTGGATATCATAGTTTAAAATTTCATTCTCCAGCCAACTAATTTTTTCTTGTGTTTTTGGATCTATTATGGCTTTATGGTCTTTTAAAATCCAAGTATTATTTAAAGAAGAAATGAGGTTTTCTTGATTCATTTCTAATAAAACTAAGTCGAGATAATTTTTGCCTTGTTTAAATTTAGAAAGAGCTAACTTCCCGATTATTTCATTTGTTGCCAGACCATCTGGAAATATAGGGTTCTCGGAATGATATTGGGAAAGTATTTTAATTATTTTTTCTTTATACTTTGTATTATAGGCAGTATCTATTAAAATAGGGATTTCATTAGAATAATAAACAGTAAAATGGATGGGTTTGTTTTTTATTTCGAAAATAAGTTGTTCTTGTTTTACGTTAATTCGGTCGGTAATTTCCTCAATCGTAAAGGGACGAAACTCTTTTTTTAGCTCAATATTTATAATATTATTAATGCTATCTTCATCCATAATATTATCCGATAAATGAGTCAAGCTATTTATTAATGTACTTGTTCTTTTTTTATGATGTAAGGGAGAGACGTCAATAATGTATCCTCCTCCCAATGTTTTATCTTCCGAAGAGTTACGAATAATAAATTTATCTTTATTAACGAGTGCTGCCGGCTTAGAAAGATGAATTTGAACAATTGCTTCTTCATTCACATGCACACTGTCTTTATCTAATAAATGCATTCTTGCTTGGCATTCGAATGTGCCGGTATGAAAAGTAACATTCGACCAAGTAGAAATGGCAACATCTTGATTAAATAAAGAAATACGGGCATCAATCATGGTTGTTTCCTTAATTAATTTATTTGAAATAATCATACCGCGAACAAAATCTTCTTTTTTTAATCCAATTAAATTAATTGCGGCTCTGTCTCCTGCAACAACGCTTTCAACAGCACTTCCATGTCGTTCAATAGATCGTATTCTTAATTTTGGGTTATTACCGGGAAGAAGAAAAACATCTTCTCCTATATGAATATTTCCGTTTAAAACAGATCCGGTAACTACATTTCCAAATCCCTTAACAGTAAAAACGCGATCAATATATAAGCGGAATAAATCCCCTTTTTCTTTTTCTTTAACTTCGGTAATAATATTTTCAATGGCTTTTATGAGTTCTTCTTTCCCTTTTCCGGTAGTAGAAGATACGCCAATAACAGGTGCCTCTTTCAAGGATGTTTTTTCTAAAAATTCCATGACCTCATATTTAGCCATCTCTATCATTTCTTCGTCTACAAGGTCTGTTTTTGTTAGAGCTACAATCCCTTTATTTATACCTAAAGTATTAATAATATTTAAATGTTCAATTGTTTGGGGCATAATACCACTATCGGCTGCAATAACTAGTAAAACAAAGTCAATGCCACATGCACCACCAACCATGGTATTAATAAAATCTTTATGTCCAGGAACATCAATAATTCCGATGGCCTCCCCATTCGTAAGATTCAGGTAAGTAAACCCAAGATTAATGGTAATTCCTCGTTTTTTTTCTTCTTTATGGGTATCGCAATCTATATTAGTTAATGCTTTTATCAGAGAAGTTTTTCCATGATCAACATGCCCGGCAGTACCCATTATTAGATGTTTCATAGAAGAATTATTTTTTACTAATTTGTTGATTAACTGCGCAAATTATTTGAGCTAATTCAGGGATCTCATCATCAAATAAGGTTAATACATCAAAATAAATATTTCCTTTTTTTAAGATAGCTAAAACAGGTTTTTTATGAGATAATAAACCTAAATACATTTTTTCTGCATAGGAGGAACGTTCTTTATTGTTTGTTTCATGTTTAATCATAACCGTAAAGCTTTCAATTTCTCCGTCGGGCAATGTTCCTCCTCCAAACTGACCTTTACTTGGAACAATTTCTGTCGAAATACCATTTTCCGTTAATTTATTTTTTAACAGTTCTGCTGTATTTTTTAATTCATGCTCTTTTTTGTTGAAAATTTTAAAAATAAGGTTTTTTTCGAGGAGATCTTTTTCATTGAGATAATACATACATGTTGTTTCCAGTAAAGCCAAGGTTGTTTTACATACGCGTAGTGCCCTAAGCATAGGTTCTTTTTTTAGTTTGTCAATATATACTTTTTTCCCTGCAATAATTCCGGCTTGAGGACCTCCCAGAATTTTATCCCCACTAAAACAAACTAAATCAACCCCTTTTTCAATAGATTCTTTAACATTTGGTTCGTTTTTAAATAATTTATGATTGAATTTTTTCAATAAACCCGAACCGATATCATATAAAACAGGAATATTATGTTGTTTCCCGATTTCGGTTAATGCTGCTAAGTCTACTTCTTGAGTAAACCCTTTAATAATATAATTCGATTGATGTGCTTTAAAAAGGATTGCTGTTTTAGGGGTAATAGCATTCAAAAAATCAGTCGGTTTCGTTTTGTTGGTAGTTCCTACTTCAATCATTTTACATTCGGAAGCTTTCATGATTTCAGGAATTCTGAAAGAACCCCCTATTTCAATAAGTTCTCCGCGAGAAACAATAACCTCTTTCTTTTTCGCAAAAGCCCTAAGGATAAGCATAACAGCAGCAGCATTATTATTTACCACTAAAACATCTTCTGCTCCGGTTAAAAATTTTAATAATTCAGTTAAATGGTCATTACGACTACCTCTTTTACCTGTTTTTAAATTAAATTCGAGGTTATTATAACTTTGGAGCAAATGAAATGTATCATTTAAAAGAGACGTTCCAAAAGGAGCTCTTCCAAGATTCGTATGAATAATGATACCGCTGGCATTAAAAACCTTTTTTAAACTTTTTTGACGGAAAGTATCCGTAAAAAATGTTATTTGTAGAATAATATCTTTTAACGAAGGAGAAGAAGATCCCTTATTTATTTCTTGCCTGTATTGATTTAATGTATTACGAATAGCAAAAAGAATTACCTCTTTTCCATAGCTGGAAATAAGTAATACAACTTCCGGTAAGTTGAGAAGTTTGTCAACAGAGGGAAGATGTTTAAAATCTTCCGATAGTCTATTCATATTTTAGAATAACTAATTTTCATACAATTATTTGCAGAGAAGGCAGGAATCGAACCTGCCACAGCCGGTTTTATCCGTCTGCTACCGGTTTTGAAGACCGGATGAAACACCAGTTTCGTCCTCTCTATTAAAAAGGCAGAAAACACATGATTATTTTCTGCCATAGAGATTGTTATTTCAAAGATTATTTAGAAACAGCAAATTTCCCGGATGAAAGAATGCCCTTATCTGAAATAAATGAATAAAAATAAATGCCGTTATTCAAATCAGTTGTGTTGATATTGATTTTTCCGTTCGAATTGTTTAATGAATGTTTGCTAACCAAAGCACCATAAATATTATAAATTTGTAATTCTGCATTTAAAATATTTTCAAATTGATAATCAAAAGAAACACTTTCAAAAGCAGGGTTTGGATAAGCGTTAGATATTTTAACCTTATAGTCAGCTAATTCATTAACACCTGCATGACAGTTATTGGTTCCATATTGCCATACTACTCTAATTGTAACAGAGTCGCTGACATTAAGGGTGTCGTAAAAAGTATAACGAATCTCACTACAACAATCAATATCCTCCATATATGTATAGTGAGCTGCAAAAGTGCTGTCGGTAGCTCCAGCATTAAGAGTCGTTGTTACTGGACTAACCATTGTTGTAGACATAAAACACAATCCTGCAAAACAAAAATAATTTGTACTAGAATCACATTTAACTACATCGGAGTACATTTTTTTTAATCCAAGTTCTTTAGAACTGGTGTTTTTATTATAAACTTTCAAGTCCAAGATGGTCTCTTGGTTAATAATGGATACATTAACTTTATATAAAGTATCGTTTTTTAATTCATTCCCATTATGATCTTTAATAACAAAACTTTGGGCAATGGTAACAGACATGCCAAAAAGAAATAAAATTCCAAATAAAGAGATAAATTTTTTCATATGTGTTTTTTTTAGTTAATAATTTTTTAAACCTTAATAAATCAATGATTTCAAGATGCTAAAATAATAAATATTCTGTTAATTAGAAAGAAAAATAATAAAAAAATATTATTAAGATTAATCTAAATAATACTTATATAAAATAACATAATGAATCGATTATTATAGTATATAAAAAGTATATATATGTATTTAATTTGAAATAATTAAATTTGCAAAAAAAAACTTCAATATGGAATTAAGTGAACAAGAAATTATCAGACGACAGTCGTTAGAAGAACTTCAAAAGTTAGGAATAGATGCATATCCGGCTGAATTATTTGAGATAAATGCATACTCAAACGAAATTTTGGAAAAATATCCTAATAATCCGTCTTTATTTCAGGAAATTAGTGTAGCCGGTCGTATCATGAATCGCCGTATAATGGGAAATGCTTCCTTTGCTGAAATACAGGATTCGAAAGGGAGAATACAACTTTATTTTAAACGAGATGATATTTGTCCGGAAGAAGATAAATCATCCTATAATACGGTATTTAAAAGACTTTTAGATATCGGAGATATTATAGGTGTAAAAGGGTATGTGTTTACTACGCAAATGGGGGAAATAACAATTCATGTTAAAGAATTTAAGGTTCTTTGTAAATCATTAAAGCCACTTCCTATCGTTAAAGAAAAAGATGGTGTTACTTATGATGCGTTTACCGATCCTGAACAGCGATACCGTCAACGTTATGTCGATCTTATCGTTAATCCCAATGTAAGAGATACGTTTATTAAAAGAACCACCCTTGTAAACACCATGCGTTCTTTTTTAAATGAAAAAGGGTATTTAGAAGTTGAAACTCCGATTCTTCAACCCATATATGGCGGAGCAGCAGCTCGTCCGTTTAAAACACACCATAATTCACTCGATACCACACTATATATGCGTATTGCCAATGAACTTTATTTAAAAAGGCTCATTGTTGGCGGCTATGATGGGGTTTATGAATTTTCAAAAGATTTTCGGAACGAAGGAATGGACCGTTTTCATAATCCGGAATTTACGCAAATGGAATTGTATGTAGCTTATAAAGACTACGAATGGATGATGAATACCGTTGAAGAAATGGTGGAAAATATTGCGATGAATTTGCATGGTACAACAGAGGTGAAAGTAGGAGAACATACTATAAATTTTAAACGTCCTTGGAAACGATTTACCATGTACGAAGCTATTCAGCATTATACGGATATTGATATCTCCGAAATGAATGAAGCTCAATTACGGGAAACCGCTTGTAAGCTGGGGATTAAAATAGATGACACCATGGGGCGGGGAAAATTAATTGATGAAATTTTTGGAGAAAAATGCGAACCTAATTTAATACAACCTACGTTTATTACCGATTACCCGGTCGAAATGTCGCCGCTGGCAAAAAAACACAGAAGTAAAAAAAATCTGGTTGAACGTTTTGAAGCGATATGTAACGGCAAAGAAATTTGTAATGCTTTTTCAGAATTAAACGATCCTATAGATCAGCGTAAACGTTTTGAAGAACAATTGGAACTAGGAAAAAGAGGGGATGAGGAAGCCATGGTTTTGGATGAGGATTTCTTACGTGCATTGGAATACGGAATGCCTCCTACAGCAGGGCTTGGAATAGGAATAGATCGCTTAACCATGATTATGACTAACTCGCAGTCAATTCAAGATGTCCTCTTATTTCCACAGATGAGACCGGAAAAGAAAGTGGTTGTGGCTTCTTCAGATGAATTCGAAGCACGGGGGATTCCTTCCGATTGGATTCCTGCTATTATAAAAGCCGGATATACAACTGTAGATGTATTAAAAACTGCAAATCCAAACAAACTTTTTAATGACCTTTGCGGGCTTCGGAAAAAAATGAAAATGGAAATTCCCGCACCAACATTAGATCAGGTTAGTAGCTGGATAAACGCATAATAAAAGAGGCTGTTTTAGAATTTAAAACAGCCTCTTCCTTTTTTAAAAAGGGATTGTTTACCAAGAACTATATAAACCTTCTTCTAAAATTTTTCTTTTTTCTTCGGACGAAAGTTTTTCGTATTTTTCTTTTTCTTTTTTTAATTTCTGATTTTTTTCTTCTTCAATTTTAAAGATTTCAGCCCAAAATTTTTCTTCAATTTTTTTCTTTAAATAAGTGTTAGCAACAGATGGGAATAATTCCAATAGCAATTCTTCTTTTTCGTTTTGAGCAAGTTTTACTCCTCCAAGATCTTCGAATGTAGGGTTCTCTTGTTTTTTATATTTAGAAGTGTCGTAAGGAACCTCTTTTTTAGACCCGGTTATTGCTTTTCTAAATTCAGGGTCAATTGGAATAGGTGTTTTTCCATACGATCCTTTCACCAAGTTAACAAACTGGATTGATTTATTTGAATAGAAAGGAACTTTTTTATTTTCATCAATAAC
>DAOLWT010000040.1:0-11812 GCA_035421345.1 Bacteroidales bacterium | reverse complement strand
TTCAAAACCTGCCTGGCGGCAGGCAGGTTCGAAGTTGGATATTATTTTATTTATTTTATTTACACATATTTAAAAAAAAAAGGTTTATATTTTCTGGCTTGCTTGCATATATTGAATATTTGGCATTTTTATTTGTCGAGATGTTATATTTTTTTTATTTTATGTTTGGTTTTTAGTAAAAAAGTGCTTGTTTGTTTTGGCAGTGTTAGTAAGAGAATCAATGCTGTCAGAAAATTTCTTCACTTTGATTAAAAAACATATTGCATAATAATGTTATCTCTTTTTAAGTAAATTTATAAAATGAAGCAGAAACGAACAATACCGATTGTATAGATGTTATAGGCATTATCATTGTAAAATTTAAAATATTCGTTTGATTATTTAAAATTTACAATTGGTATAAGTATTTGCTTAAATTTGCATTAAGAACAAAAAAATGGGTTTTTTAAAAATAATAAAAAAATCGAAAGAATGGATTATAGCATTAGGTCTTGCTATACTTTTAGTTTTATTGCTTCGTTTTTTAATTTTTGAATCATTTACAATCCCATCTACTTCTATGTCAAAGACCTTAATAAAAGGAGACTATATCTTAGTAAGTAAATTAAGTTATGGTTCTCGAATACCTATTACGCCTTTATCGATGCCGTTTACAGATAACATCTATTCCGATAAATTTCAATTACCTTATTACCGACTTCCTGGTTTTTCTTCTATTCAAACAAACGATATTATTGTTTTTAATTATCCTAAACGAGATGATAAACCAGTTGATAAACGAACTCCTTTTGTTAAAAGATGTATTGGAATAGCAGGTGATACGTTAATAATACAAAATGGAATTGTTTATATTAATCATAAAAAAGTTGATGAACCCGAAAATGCAGAATTTAATTATTTGGTAAAATCTAATAATTCCCCTTTAGATTCTACTACTTTGTTAAAACTAAATATTGCAGATGATGTTTGTGAGATTGACCCCAACACATATAATATTACTATGACTCGAAAAGATGCAGAAGTTATTACAGACTTACCCTGTGTTTATAAAACAGAATTATTATGTGAAGATTCGGGTTTTACCTCTGTAAATTATTTTCCTTGTTCCGAACTTTTTTCGTGGAATACCGATAATTATGGTCCCATTATAATCCCTAAAAAAGGAATGACTATTACTTTAAACAAGTATACGCTCCCCTTATATTCACGAATAATAAATATTTATGAAGGGAATGAACTTATTTTAAAAGATGATAGTACTATTATAATTAACAAGATGTCGGTAAATACCTATACCTTTAAAATGAATTACTATTTTGTTTTAGGCGATAACCGTCATAACTCGGCCGATTCCAGGTTTTGGGGATTTGTTCCCGAAGATCATATTATAGGAAAAGCGAAGGTGATTTTATTTTCTATTGATCACAAAAAAAAGGGTATAAATAAAATACGCTGGGATCGAATTTTTAAAATTTTAAAGTAATGTGTATGGGTGTCCCCGATGCTGCTCTTCTTATTTCTACTGCATATCTCCCCCCTATCGATTATATTGCTGAACTCAGTAAACATAATATAATTTATATTGATATTTACGAAAATTATCTTAAACAAACATATCGAAACCGCTGTTTAATAGCTGCAGCAAATGGAATCCTCTCTCTTAGCATTCCCGTTATTAAAACCAATGGAAATCATACAGCCGTAAAAGATATTAAAATTGATTATAGTCAGTCGTGGCAAAAAACGCATTGGCGATCTATCGAATCTGCCTATAACTCATCCCCTTTTTTTTTATATTATATGGATATCTTTGATATTTTTTATCAAAATAAATACACCTTTCTTATAGATTTAAATAGAGATATGTTAGAAAAAACATTGAAATGTTTAACTATTTCTTGTGAAATAAAATTTACGGAAACCTATCAGGAACAAGGTCTAGAATTAAATGATTATAGGAATATTTTCAGTCCGAAGAAAAAGTCCAATATTAAATCCTTTCCAGAATACACACAAGTATTCTCGGAAAAACAATCTTTTATACCCAATCTTAGTATAATTGATTTATTGTTTAATGAAGGAAATTATGCTACCGAATACGTGAAGAAGATAGCAAACACATAGTAAACTACTTAACCTCTTTCAGTATTTTTAACTTTTCTTCAAGAAGAGCAATATCTTGTTTTGCTTTTTCAATTTTACTTAAAATCTCTTGTTTAAGCACATCTGCATTTTTCGAATTAGCAAAAAAACCAATATTGTTTTCCCATAATTTTATATCATTCTTTAAAGCACTAATTTTAGTAACAAGATGTGTTTTTTCTTTATAAATTACTTGATTAGAACCCGGATTATGAACAATATTTTCGAATTTAGTTTTAAAATTAATGGTATTTTTTTCAATATCGCTTATTTTTAGTTTATCGAGATTTTGATTAACGACTTCTCTAAACTCATTATGAATTTCGTTCTTAACTTTAATAGGAACATGTCCTATTTCCATCCATTTACGTTGAAAATCTTTAATAATGCGAAGGTTTTCGTTTTTATCATCACCAAAAGGATAATCTTTAAGCTCTTGTATTATAGTTTTTTTCAGATTTAAATTTTCTTCTTCTTTTGAATCAACATTTGAGAAAAACGTTGATTTCGCATTAAAAAATGCATCGCAAGCAGCTCTAAAACGTTTCCAAATTTTGTCGGAATATTTTTTTGGGACAGGTCCAATTTTTTTCCATTCGTGTTGTAATCGAATTAGCTCTTCTGTTGTACGTTTCCACTCCTGACTGTCTTTAACAGCTTCTGCTTGTAAACATAAATTTAATTTCTGATTATAATTATTAATTTGGTCATCTTTTAACTTTCCAAAAAAATCTTTTTTATTTAAGAAGAAAGTATCAATAGCTGATTTAAAACGTTCCCATAATTTATCATTCTGTTTTTTAGGAGCAGGCCCTATTGTTTTCCATTCTTTTAACAACTCGTTAATAATATCCGTTTCATCCTGAAATTCTTTCGCCGAGTTTAATACTTTTTCCGACAACTGTTCCGCTTTCACGCAAAGAGCTTCCTTTAATTCAATGTTTTTTTCTTGCTCTTCTTTTATCTGATTGTAATAATCCTGACGACCTAGATTTATCTTTTCTGTAGCTATACGAAACCGTTCCCATATCTCATCTTTTTTATCCTGAGGAACAGGACCTATTTCACGCCAAATTTCGTGATATTGCTGAAGCTGACGAAAAGCATTGATTGATGATGATTCTAATAAAAGCTCTTCTGTTTTTTCGCAAAGATCAATTTTAGCTTCCAGGTTCTTTTTTAAATCGAGGTCTTTAAGTTCTTTATTAATTTTTACTTTATCGAAAAATTTCTCAACCAAGAAATTATAATTCTGCCATAAATTATTTATTTCAGATTTAGGTACCAAACCTATCTCTTTCCATTTCTCTTGAAGGACTTTAAATGCGTCGTAGGTTTTCTTAAGCTCTTCTTCCGATTCGATAAGTACTTTTAAATCTTCTAAAATTTTTAATTTTAATGTAAGATTTATCTGTTTTTGTTTTTCTTGCTCTTCATTAAAGCGGAATTTTTTCGTTTTATAGATTGCTAAGGCAGCATTAAAACGTTCGCTTATATTATCTGGGGTTTCTTTAAAATCTTCTTTATTCCCCCCATTATTAATAAATTCTTGCAAGTTGGCCTCTTTACGTAAAGTTTCTTTTTTTAGAAAAGAAATTTTTATAAATACAGCATCATTTTTTATGGTTGTAATATCATCTGACTTAACAAGTATTTCTAAATCATTCACCAAATCCTCTCTTGACATCTGTTCGTATTCCATTTCCGTTTTACGAGCAATTGTTTTTTCAACAAGAATTTCATGAGTCTCTTTTACATCATCGATAACTGAATCAACACCTGAATTTTTTATTTTCGGAGTTAATTCATTTTCTGTTTCAGGAGAAACATTTTTTACGGGTTTCGCTTTATCCGTTTTTTTATTTTTCTTTTCTTCGTTAGCCTCTGTTGATTCAGTGGTTTCGATGTTTAGATTTTTTTCTTTCATTTTTCTTTAAGCTTATACTAATTAAAGTTTTAGTTTATTAATATTTCAAAAATATTTACCGGAATAAACCGGAAATAGCATATTTATTAAAAATTATACTACAAAAATAATAATTTAACTTAGATTACAAAACTAGCATTTATCCAATGCTTGTTTAAGATCATCTATTAGGTCATCTACATCTTCAATTCCAACAGAGTATCTTACTAAACCATCTGTAATACCTGACTCCTCTCTCGATTTTTTCTGCATTTTAGAATGTGTCATGGATGCAGGGTGTTGTATGAGTGTTTCTACTCCGCCAAGAGATACTGCTAATATGGCCACTTTAACACTATTCATAAGTGTTGCACCGGCTTTTACACCTCCCTTTAATTCAAAACTAATCATTGAACCGGGTCCATCCATTTGCTTTTTAGCTAATTCAAATTGTGGATGTGACGCTAATCCCGGATATTTAACCCATTCAATTTTAGGATGTTTTTCTAAGAAAGAGGCTATTTTAATGGCATTTTCTTGTGCGCGATCTATACGGATACTTAATGTTTTTAATCCTCTTATGGCTAAATATGCTTGATGAGGGTCAATACAACAACCCATATTTATCATGGCAGAACGAATTGTTTTATATAATTCCTCTTTTTTTGTTACAATAATGCCTCCAACAATATCGGCATGTCCGTTAATATATTTGGTCATACTATGAAAAACAACATCTGCTCCTAAATCGAGCGGGCGTTGAAGATAGGGACTGCAAAAAGTATTGTCGACTACCACTGTAATTCCCTTTTCGTGGGCTATACGTGCTAATTCTTTAATATCAGATATTTCCATCGTAGGGTTAGCCGGACTTTCCAAGTATAAAACGCTGGTATTAGGTTTAATTGCATTCACCACACTATTTATATCAGAAGTATTCACATACGTAGATTCTACTCCAAATTTAGCAAATAAAGTTTCTATTACTACCCGTGAAGGACCATAAACAGCACCGGTACTTACCATATGCATTCCTTTTCCGAGTAATGCCATATATATGGTAGTTACGGCACCCATTCCCGAACTGGTAGCAATTCCGTCGTACCCGTTTTCCAATTCTGCAACCATTTGTTCTAAAGAACGAACAGTTGGATTACCTATACGAGTATAAATATATCCTTTAGACTCTCCGGCAAAGCATTTTGCACCATGTTCCGCATTTTCAAATGCAAAAGTAGATGTTTGGTATATTGGAACAGTAGCGCTTCCGTACTGATCTTCGTAATGATTAGCGTGTATTAGTTTTGAACTAAACTTTAAATCTTTTGAACTCATTTCTTTATATATTAATTGTTTTTATAGACAACAAAAGTATATAAAGAAAGTGGGAAATAAGACTTTTTTACAAGGAAATATATATATTAATATATTATTTCTTGAAAATGAGGATAAAATAAACAAATTCAATTAAAATATTTTGGTGTAAATATGGCAATAAGGAGTAGATCCCTTATTTATGTAATAATCTTGATGATATTCTTCTGCCGGCCAAAATGGTTTTGCAGGAATTAACATGGTCGCCACTTTATAATTTTTCTCAATCAATATATTTATTATTTTTTCTGCAATCTTTTTTTGTTCCATACTGGTATAAAAAATGGCAGAAAGGTATTGTTCTCCAATATCAGGTCCTTGTCCGTTTGTTTGCGTAAAATCATGTGTCTCAAAAAAGTATTTACACACTTTTTCATAATCAATTTTGGAACTATCGAACACAACTTTAACCGCTTCTAAATGACCTGTATTTCCTGCGCAGACTTCTTTATAAGTGGGATTAGAGGTAAGCCCTCCTGTATATCCTACTTGAGTAGAAATTACACCTTCTAACTTTTGAAAATAGTATTCTGTTCCCCAAAAACAACCGGAAGCAAAAATGGCTGTATCATGAACAGAATCGCTCTTTTCTTTCATAAACAAAAGCGAGATAGAATTTGCACAATGTCGCGTATTTTTCGCAGTAAATTCTTCTCCTAAAAATACATGTCCTATATGAGCACCACATTTTTTACATGTTATTTCGGTACGCAACCCATCAGCATCGGTTGTTTTAAGTAGCGACTGAGGAATTTCTTCATCAAAACTAGGCCATCCACAGCCGGAGTCAAACTTGTTATCGGATAAAAAAAGAGGAGTATAACATTGTTTGCAGAGATACGTTCCTTTACCTTTAAAATTAAAATATTCATTTTTAAAAGGAGCTTCAGTTCCTTTATTAATTATCACATTTCTTTCGTCAGCGTTTAGCTTGTTATATTTTGTATTATTTTGCGCCATTTGTTTACAAGAACTTAATGTAAATACGATTAATAAAATGAAATAGATTATTGATTTTATCATACAATATTTTAATTATTCACTATCAATAATTATTCCTTATAAGAATAAATGTCATATAAAAATTGTTAAAAAAGAAATGATTGAATAAACTTATAAAAATTCTTATCCTTTATTACTAATCTTTTCGAGTAGATTTTTATTAAGAATGCTAATTTCTGTGCCATTTAATTCAATAATATTTTCTTTTTTAAAATCGGTAAGTATACGACTCACATTTTCGCGTGAAGTACCAATTAAATCGCCAATTTCGCTTCTAGTTAAGGGGAAATCAAATGTATCGCTTTTAAAAATATGATCCGACATACATAATAGCGTTTCGGCTACCAGTCCATTTGTCTGCTTTTGTGTTTGACTCGCAAATCGATTATAATCGGATAATTCGTTTTTGCATAATTCAACAATTATTTCGTATGCATATTTACCGTTGGTATATATAAAATTTCGAAAGGTATTACTATCGATAAAACAAACAGAGCATGAAGAAATGGCAGTTGCTGAATATTGATTTATTTTATCACTGAAAGCAGTAGGGATTCCTAAGTAAATGGGGCCTTTTACAATTTTTAAAATCTTTTCACGAGAAGGGCCTTGCATATGTAATTTAGTAATACCTTCTCTTAAAAATGCCACATTGGTAGAAAGAGCATCTTGTTTAAAAATATTTTCTCCTTTTTTAAATAGAATTTGAACACTATTATTTTCGAGTATTAAGAGTTGCTCTTTTGTTAAATTTTTTAATGAAGCCGAACGATTTAAGCATTCTTTACATTTTATTTTTTTTCCCATCGTGTATTTAAAATGTTTTTATAAAGATACAAGATTTTTTTAACATGTGACTTTTATCACATAAAAGGGTGTTAAATATCATATCATCTTTTCAATTTACAAATTCAATCATGCTTAAATTTGTATATTAATTTTAAATAATAAATTATGAACGAAGAATTTGAAAAACAATTTGCCGAACTTCAAAAAAAAGTAGGTAAACTGGAAAAAGGCACTAAAGATCAATTGTCGATGGTTGTTTTTTCCGGAGATCTCGATAAAATCTTAGCATCCATGATTATTGCAACAGGTGCTGCAGCCTATGATATGAAAGTAAATTTATTTTTCACCTTTTGGGCTACCGCCGCATTAAGAGACCCAAACAAAACAGTTAAAGGGAAAAGTTTCATGGAGAAAATGTTTGGCATAATGTTACCCAAAGGAAGTAAAAAAGTAAAACTTTCTAACATGAATATGATGGGAATGGGAACATGTATGATAAAAGGAATTATGAAAAAAAATAATGTAGCCTCTTTGGAAGAAATGTTTAAAACAGCCGGAGAGCTAGGCATTCAAATTAATATTTGCGAAATGTCGATGAATTTAATGGGGTTTAAAAAAGAAGAGATGATTGATTACCCGAATATGAAAATTTGTGGAGTAGCTACTTTTTTAGCTGATGCATCTGAAAGTAAAGTACAATTATTTATATAAATATTAATAAAGGAGAAATAAATTATGACAAATGACGAATTAAAAAACTTGGCTGTAAACAAAACTGTTGATGCTCGTGGAACAGCTTGCCCCGGACCATTATTAGCTGCCAAAAAAGCAATTGCAGATATTGAATCAAACGAAATTCTTGAAATTTTATCATCCGACGAAGGAACAAAAAACGATATTCCTAAATGGTGTGAAAAAATGGATCATGTATTCTTAGGAATTGTAGAAGAAGATAGTTATTCCAGATTATTCTTAAAAAAAGCATAATATCTTAATTAATTAGATATGCAAAACGAAAAACCGAATCCCAAAATATTAGTTTTTTCAACCGATAAAATATCCGACCCCGGCATAGATCAAGCCGGGTTAAAGAAAATGCATTATTCCCCTTCGGTTTATGTTATAACAACCCCCTGCTCTTCAGGAATTAAACCTAAATGGATACTTCATGCTTTTGAAAAAGGATTCGATGGTGTATTTATAGCTGCCGATGGACATGAATGTTCGTATAGCCCTAAATGTGCTGAATATACAAACAAAATTATTACGGATGCTCAAATGCTAATGAAAGAAAAAAATATTAATCCTAAACGAATTCGGATGGCAGCTATTTGTTCTGTATGTGCGGAGCCTTTTGTTTCCCACATCGATAATTTTGTTAAGATACTCTCGGATATTGGAAGTATTCAAAATGAAATACCAACTCAATCTACCTAATATTCAAAAAATTATTCTATGTTCAATAAAGATATAAATTACGATGTTTTAATTATAGGTGGAGGAATTGCAGGACAGGAAGCAGCTTTAAGTCTTGCAGAAATGGATTATAAAGTATTACTGATAGAAAAAGAATTATCTATCGGAGGAAAAATGATTCAGCTAAGTAAAGTATTTCCAACACTCGATTGTGCCGCTTGTATTACAACACCTAAAATGTCGGAAACTGCAAGGCACCCCAATATTACTTTATTAATTAATACCGAGGCTGAATCTATTAACAAATCAGGAAATGATTTTTCCGTTAAATTAGTCCAAAAACCACGTTATGTTTCGTACGAATTATGTACTGGATGTCAACTTTGCGAAACGGTTTGTCCTCAAGTAATAGAAGATGAATACAACTATGATATGGTTGGACGAAAAGCCATTTTTATTCCTTTTAACTTGGCAAATCCTAAAATAGCGGCAATCGATATTGAACATTGTATACATTGTTTACGTTGTGTAAAAGTATGTGCACCCAAAGCGATTGATTTTACACAAGAAAAAATAGTATCGGAAATTAGCGTGAAGTCGGTGATACTTAGTACAGGATATCAACTTTTTAAACCGGAATGTAAACCGGAATATGGATTTAAAAAATTTCCAAATGTTATTGACTCCTTGCAAATGGAACGACTTATTGCTCCTACTCGCCCATTTAACAGTATTTTAAGACCAGGCGATGGAAAAATACCCGATAATATTGCTTATATACTATGTACTGGTTCTAGGGATTCTAGTATAATTAACAAGTCATGTACTTCGGATTGTGGGAATAATCCCATATGTTCGCAAATATGCTGTATGTATTCCATAAAACAGGCACAACTTCTTATGGGAGCTTTACCACTTGCCGATATTACCATTTATTATATCGATATTAGAGCTTTTGGCAAAGGATATGAAGAATTTTTTATGCAATCAAAATCGATGGGAGTCAACTTTGTAAAAGGGAAAATAGCAAAAATTAAAGAAAAAGATGATAAAAGCGGTGATTTAATATTGCGATACGAAGATATTGCAACAGGAATAGTGAAAGAAGCAAAACATGATATGGTCATTCTTTCTGTTGGAGTATTGCCAAATAAAGGCATATCGGAATTATTTACCAACGAGCAACTAGAACTAGATTCAAATCATTTTATTAAACAAACGGATGCATTTTTAAACCCATCCCTAACCAGTATTAATGGCGTTTTTGTAGCAGGAGCAGCATGTGGACCCAAAGATATTCCCGATTCTATTCTGTCGGCCGGTTGTGCTGCCAGCGAAGTAGCCGCTTACCTTACAACACAGAAAAAATCCTAATAAATACTTAAATGAAGCTCGTTAGAAAATATTAAAATAAAAAAGAATGAAAGAACGAATAGGAGTATATATATGTCATTGCGGAGGAAATATATCTGATTATGTGGATGTGGAAGAACTGAGCCGAATTATGAAAGATGAAGACGGAGTGGTTGTTTCCAAGCATGTAATGTTTGCATGTGCCGATTCAGGCCAAAAAGAAATGGTTCAAGATATACAAGAACAAAATTTAGATGCGCTTGTGGTGGCTTCTTGTTCTCCCAAATTACATCTTCATACATTTAGAGGAGTAGCTAAAAGAGCGAATTTAAATCAGTATAATTATATTCAAGTAAATATCCGAGAACAATGTTCTTGGCCGCATTCCGATAAACCTTTAGATGCTACTAAAAAAGCGGCTGGCTTAATAAGAGCCGGTATAAAACGAGCAGCATTATCTAAAGCACTCGAAAATATTGAAATTGATACGACTAAAGCGGTAGTTGTTATAGGAGCAGGCATTTCAGGGATGAGAGCTTCTATTGATTTAGCTAAAATGGGGAATGAAGTATATCTGATAGAAAAAGATTTTTTTGTTGGAGGCAACGTAGCACAATCCGATACATTGTTTATGGATAATGAAAAAGGAAAGGATTTAACACAAAAACTTTATCAAGAAATAAAATCTTTTCCTAATATTACCTTATTTACCGGCAGTACTATAGAGAAAGTATCTGGTAGTTTGGGTAATTTTAATGTGTCGATTAAAATACGTCCAACCTTTATTAAACATAACGCCGACATAAAAGACATAAAACAAGCCATTGAAGAGTGTAAAACAGAAGCCCCCGACAATTTTACATTGGGCTTAACCAATAGAAAAGCCATTTATAAAAACTACGCGGAAGCATTACCCGACAAATATGTAGTTGACGCAGAAGCAATAAAAGAGGATCATCCATTTTTAGAAAAATATAACAACGTTATAGACATATACCAGTTCGAAGAAACTGTTACATTGCATGCCGGCTCTATTTTAGTTACCACGGGTGCCGATTTTTATAAGCCTAAAGAAAATGAATATGCTTATAAATCTGTAAAAGAAGTAATAACATTAGCTGAACTTAAAACATTAATTTCATTAAATTCGGATAAATTATTCTTTAATAATAAACCGATAAATACAATTACATTTATTTATTGTGTAGGTAACCGACAAACAAAAGGAGAAAACAAATACTGTTCCCGTTATTGTTGCACATCGGCTATTCATACCTCTATTCTTTTAAAAGAAAAATACGATAATATTAAAAGCTATCATTTATTCCGAGATATACGTACGTATGGAAAACAGGAGATTTTATATGAAAAATCATCAAAGCAAGGAGATGTGTATATTCGTTTCGATGAAAAAGAGCCACCTACTGTTGAATTACAGAATGGGGTGTTAACCGTAAAAGTAAAAGATTTATTAACATCCAAGAAAGAATTAGAAATTGGAACAGACTTAGTCGTTTTAGTAACCGGAATGATTGCAAGAGAAGACAGTTCTCTAATAGCAGAAAAATTAAAAATTCCTATTGGGAACGATAAATTTTTTAATGAAATACATCCCAAATTAAAACCGGTTGAAACCGTTATTAAAGGCGTATTTATTGGAGGTTGCTGTCAAGGGCCTAAAAATATTTCAGAGTCTGTACAATCCTCCCTATCGGCAGCTGCAAAAATAAGTGCCTCCATAAAAAGCAATAAAATATTATTAGAGCCGGTTGTTGCAATGGTAGATGCGGAAAAATGTTTATGGTGTGGCAAATGTGCTGAAGTATGTGA
>DAOLWT010000039.1:0-12134 GCA_035421345.1 Bacteroidales bacterium | reverse complement strand
CGGGTAACAGCTTTTTTGTTTTATAAAATGAGTATAATTCGTGTAAATGAAATATATTTGTAATTTATACGTTTGTTTATTCATTATTTCATCGTATTCAAATTAGTTATGCATTTCAGAATTTGGATTTACTTGATTTTTTTATTTTGTTTTTGGTCGAATGATCTGAATGCGCAGCGCACGCAAAACCATGAACGAAGATTAATTCAATTTTCCGGAGTCGTGGTTTCCGGCGATAGCCTTGATCCTGTTCCATACGCAAATATTATTATAAGAGGTTCTTCAAAAGGGGCCGTTTCTAATTATTATGGGTTTTTTTCCTTTGTGGCAGAACCAGGCGATATTATCGAATTTTCGGCATTCGGGTATAAATCTGCTTTTTATTCAATTCCCGATACAATGAATAAAAACAGATATTCGTGGATTCAAGTTTTAAACGGAGATACCATGTATCTTACACAGGCTGTAATTGTGCCATGGCCTACCTTAGAACAATTTAAAAGAGCCTTCGTGGAAACAAAAATTCCCAACGATGATATGCAACGGGCTCAGAAAAACTTAGCATTGGCAGAAATGAAAGAACGTTACATGAATATGCCTATGGATGGCTCTATGAATTATAAAAATTTTATGGATAATCAGATTAGTAAAAATTATTATAAAGGACAGTTTATGCCCAATAATCTGTTAAACCCTTTTGCATGGGCGCAGTTTATAAAAGCATGGAAAGATGGTAAGTTTAAAAGAAATAATAATAAATAAAGATGTATAAAAAGATAGGGTTATTATTTCTGATTATTGCTATTGCAGCTAAGTCTTTTTGTCAAAATACGGCCGTAATTTTTGGTAATATTATCGATAATAAGCAAAATCCAGTTGAATTGGTTACTATTTCTGTTTATGGAAATATGCAACGTACCATCACGAATAAAAAAGGATTTTATGAACTGGTAGTCCCTGCAAATAAAGACTTATTGGTTTTATATTCTTTTATCGGTTATAAAACAGATTCGTTAAATATTTTTTTGAAACCCGGCGAACGCAAAGAGTACATGGTTTTATTAGAGAAAAATGCGACTACACTCCCCGATTTATTTGTAAATGAAAATAGGAGTGTTGATAATAACTTGGTAAAAATAGACCCCCTTAATGTAAATGTTATCCCTTCAGGAGTAGGAGGGGTTGAGTCCATTTTAAAAACATTACCGGGTGTTTCTTCTAACAACGAGTTAAGCTCTCAATATAATGTGAGAGGTGGTAATTATGATGAAAACTTGGTTTATGTTAATGATGTTGAAATATACAGACCTTTTTTAGCAAGATCTGGTCAACAAGAAGGACTTAGTTTTATTAATTCCGATTTGGTTTCTGGTATTGAGTTTTCGGCCGGAGGTTTTGATGCAAAATATGGCGATAAAATGTCGTCTGCACTCGATATTAAATATAAAAAACCGACTGTATTTGCGGGCTCTGTATCGGGTAGCTTACTCGGATTTTCCACTCACATAGAGGGAATCACGAAGAATGATAGATTTATGTATTTATTGGGTATTCGTCAAAAATCGAATCAGTATCTTCTTAAAAGCCTCGATACCAAAGGGAGTTACAAGCCATCGTTTACCGATGTTCAAGCGTATTTAAATTATAAATGGAACCATAAGATAAATATTGATTTCTTAGGAAACTTTGCCCGGAATATATATAATGTAATTCCTCAAAATAGAGAAACCGATTTTGGAACCATAAACGATGCAATTCGGCTTATGATATATTTCGACGGACAAGAGGTAGATCGCTTTAATACGCAGTTTGGTGCATTTTCTGTCAATTATCAGCCACAAAAACAATGGAATTTAAAGTTTAGTACATCTGCCTATCAAACAAACGAAAAAGAGACGTTCGATACACAAGGTGCTTTCTGGTTATCACAAATTGAAACCTCGATGGGGTCCGATGAATTTGATAGTGTTGCATACAATTTAGGGGCAGGTGCTTTTTTAAATCATGCCCGGAATTATTTAAAAGCAAGCGTTGTTAATACGGAACATAAAGGGACACACATAAGCGATAAATTAATTCATTATTGGGGGATTCGTTATCAACGGGAATATATAAATGATCAGATAAACGAATGGAATATGATTGATTCTGCCGATTATACACTTCCCTATAATGCCGATTCTATAGGATATATAAATCCGGCAATACAACCATATTATTACCTAGAAATGCAGGATGTTATTAAAGCTAAAAATGTAATTACATCCAATCGCTATTCTGGGTATTATCAACAAAAATGGATGTTTGATTATCCGAATTCTGCAATATCTCTTATTGCAGGGGTTCGTGCGAGTTACTGGGATTGGAATGAGCAATATATTTTTAGTCCAAGAGCTACCATATCTATTAAGCCAGCTTGGAAAAAAGATTTTGTTTTTCGTTTTTCATCCGGAATTTACCAACAACCTCCTTTCTATCGCGAAATACGTGATTTTACAGGCGTGTTACATAAAGAAGTAAAAGCACAAAAATCGATTCATTTTGTTTTATCTAGTCAACATGAATTTACCGCATGGGGAAGGCCTTTTAAATATGTTACCGAAGCGTACTACAAAATCTTAAAGAATTTAATTCCTTATGAAGTTGACAATGTAAGGATTCGTTATTATGCAAATAATAGTGCTCATGGCTATGCTGCAGGACTAGATATGAAAGTGAATGGCGAGTTTGTAAAAGGAATAGAATCATGGGCTAGTTTATCGTTTATGAAAACAATGGAAGACATAGAAGGGGATTATTATTATGACTTTTTTAATCAATCAGGAGAGAAAATTATTCCGGGATTTACATTTGATCAGGTTGCTGTTGATAGTACTCGTTTTGAGCCAGGCTATATTCCTCGTCCTACCGACCAACGCGTTAATTTTGCCTTATTCTTTCAGGATTATTTGCCGAAGAATCCAACCTATAAAATGCATCTTACGTTAATGTTTGGAAGTAGTTTGCCCTTCGGACCACCCGAATTTAATAAATATAAAGACACTTTACGCGTTCCATCATATAGAAGAGTTGATATAGGTTTCTCCAAACAATTAATTGGAGAAGATACAAAAGTAAAACCCAATAATCCGCTTCGTTTCTTTAAATCATTATGGTTAAGTATGGAGGTTTTTAATTTATTGCAAGTAAGTAATACGATTTCATATATCTGGATTAAAGATTATGATAATCGTCAATATGCAATTCCAAATTATTTAACGCCTCGTCAATTAAATGTTAAAATGATTGCTCAATTTTAAAACTCTTTTTTTATCACCATCATTTTTTTAATGCTTGTTGACTGTTTTGTCGTTAAATGGTAAAAATACATTCCATTGCTTAATTCGGAAACATTATAAGGAATAACATAATTTCCGGCACTTTGTTGTTCATTTTGGATAAGGGTCGCTATTTCCCTTCCGTAGATATCCGTAATAAATAAAGATACTGTTTCATTGCTGTTTAATTGATAAGCAATTTCAGTATAATTAGAAGTAGGATTTGGATAATTTTTCAGATAAACAATCGATTTTGCAGGCTCTTCAATTTCATTATTAATATCTATTCCTTCTGCTAATGTAGAAAGGAGTGCGACCACAATTTGTGTGGTTTTTTGAAATTTGTCTTTCGAATTAGCCGATTTGTTTATAAGGTCGTTAGCTGAATGATAATAAGGTGTTTCGTAATATCCGAAATAATGGGTTTCCATAAAGAATAGACCGTCAATTCCGGCATCCCAAAATGGATAAATATCGGAACAAGCATAATTGCAAGGATAGTCTTTTTTAATTTCAATTCCAGGGACATACAATTGTTGCATGTTTAAAGCTTTATTATATAATTTTGTTTGTCCGGTTTTTGGGAATACTCCTGAACGCAATGGTTGTCCGGAAGCTTGATATCCAATCATATCCAAGTTTAATGCAGCGCCTACTTTTTCGGTAGTAGGAATTTTTTGAATAAAAGCTTTACTTCCATATAATCCTTGTTCTTCTCCAGAGAATAAACAAAATTTTAATGTCTTTTTAAAAGAACCTCTTGCAAGAACTCTTGCTGCTTCTAAAACGGAAACAGTGCCTGAACCATTATCGTCTGCTCCGGGAGCCATACTGGCATATACATCCCAATGACCACAAGCTAAAAAGGTAGAATCTGGATCTGTTTTTCCATAATTTACGGCAATAATATTAGGGGCAACATACGTGGTGTTCGCAATCGTATAATTTTGAAGATAAACGGTGTCGAAACCCATATTTTTCATATAGTTTAGAAAATACTGAGCGGTGTTTTGTGCATTTGTGCTTTTTGTATATCGCTCTTTGGTTTGAATATAGGCTAAGTTTTTCCAAATGGTATCAATGTTTACTTGATCAACTGTCATTTGAACGCTTTGCCTGAAAGTCTCGGTTTGTTGTGCTTTCAAGGTAAGTTGCGAAAGGATTGAAAAAATGACTAACAAAAGTATCTTGTTTTTCATAGGAGTAAATTAATGTAAATTATATTTAAATAATAATAATGTCTATTTTGTAATAACTATTTTATTTGTAAACGTGCTCAATTTATTTTTGAAAATAATAAAATAGATGCCGTTTTCTGGTAAATAAAAATCAAATGTAGATAATGGTCCTACATTGAATTTGTTAATAAGCTCTCCGAAATAATTGGTTATTTCAACTTGGTACGTGTCGAAAGGAATATCTACGCTAAAGTACCCATTGGAAGGGTTTGGGTAGATATTGCAATTAAAAGCATATGTAGGTTGAATAATATTAGTAATAATGGGTTGTGCTTTTATTTTTCCTAAAAATTGCTCACTTTTATTGGATGTGTTATTTATATATCCACTTGAAAGATATGTAGAATCACTCTCTTGTAGAATAGAATAATTCGAAAGATTATAATTACTGGTATATGTTCTTTTCCAAAGTGGCGTTCCGCTACTATCAATTTGGCTTGAAATTAGCTGGTAAAATGTGGCTCTATCAATAATGCTATAATTCAAATTTCCGGCAATTAAGTATGTGTTATTAGGTGCTTTTTGTAATGCCCAACAGGTGGATGTTTCTCCTCCTGTTAGAATTCGTTTTTGCCATTTAACATGACCGCTTGAATCAATTTTGCTGATCCATGAGGTGCATGTTCAAGATGCTCCGCTTTGAAAAGCGGCCATAAATTCTTTTTCGGGGGTTTCTACAATTCCGGCCATTTGTTCTGCTCCTTCAATATTAACAACACGAGTCCAAAGGGTATCTCCGTTTTTATTGGTTTTAATGATATACATATCTTTATTGAAAGTTAATGTATCAATATAGGTGCTACCTCCAATTAAGTAACCTCCATCGGCAGTAATGCTGATACAACTAGATGTAGCCCGCTGTACCCCAGAAAATCGCTTCTCCCATAAAAATTGTCCGGTAAGATCGAATTGATTTAAATGAATCGTATCATTATTTGTATAAGATATAACTAGATGATTATCTTCTGATACAACAAAATAACTGTTATTAAAAACATAATTGCAATGAATGAATTTTCTCCATAAGGTGTCTCCATCTGTATTGGTTCTAATTAGGCTGTATTTAGCGGTAGAGTCAACAGCAAAAATAATAAATCCGTTATCGGAGAGTTGGTTAATTTGATAAACTTCTTTTAAGAATGGATATGTTTTGTCCCATATTTTTATACCCGAAGTATCTGTTTTAATAATGTATCCCGATTGATTTATAAAGCCACACGCGATATATTGATTATCGTTTGAAATAATGGTGTGTCGCAGATTTCCAGCTTGGCCAGTATTATTTTTTTTTATCCATGAAAAACTTTGTGCACTAGAATGGATAAATGAAAAAAGAAAGAATGAAAAAAGGAGTGATTTAATTTTCATATATTAATTAATATCTAATAAAATTACATATAATTATTCTTATATCCAAATAATAATTAAAAAAACCCCGACTTTCGCCAGGGTTTTTAAAAATAATTTTTTATTTAAACTATTTGGTAAAGCTAAGTAAAGATTCTTTAATAATATTTACTGCTTCTTTTAATTGGTCTTCTGTAATTACTAAAGGAGGAGCAAAACGAATAATATCACCGTGGGTTGGTTTTGCTAGTAAGCCGTTATCTCTCATTTTTATACATACATCCCATGCTTCTTTTCCGTTAGTTGGCTTTATTACCATTGCATTTAATAAACCTTTACCGCGAACAAGACTAATCATAGGTGATTGAATTTTTCTTAATTCATCGCGAAAAATATTTCCTAATTTAAATGCTTTTTCAACTAAATTTTCTTCTTTTATAACAGTTAAAGCCGAAATAGCAACTTTACAAGCTAATGGAAATCCACCGAAAGTAGAACCATGTTCGCCTGGTTTAATACATAACATAATATCATCGTCGGCTAAAACAGCAGAAACAGGCAATACGCCACCACTAATTGCTTTACCAAGAATAACTACATTCGGACGTATGTTTTCATAATCCGAAGCAAGCATTCTTCCTGTACGAGCAATACCGGTTTGTACTTCGTCAGCAATAAACAATACATTAGCAGCCTGACAAATGTCAAAACATTTTTTTAAATAACCTTCATCTGGTACAAAAACGCCAGCTTCCCCTTGAATAGGCTCAACAATAAAACCGGCAACATGTGGGTCTTTTACCGCTTCTTTTAAAGCTTCAGCATCATTATAAGGGATTCTAATAATGTTAGGTACAAAAGGACCAAAACCAGCATATGAATCAGGGTCGTTCGACAAAGAAACAGCAAGAACGGTTCTTCCATGGAAATTTCCTTCGCAGCAAATAATTTTTGCTTGATTTTCGGGAATCCCTTTCTTTTTATAACCCCATTTTCTTGCTAATTTAATGGCTGTTTCTACTGCTTCTGCACCGGTGTTCATCGGAAGTATTTTATTATAACCGAAGAATTCAGTCGCAAATTTTTCATATTCGCCTAAACAATCATTATAAAAAGCACGGGAGGTTAAAGTAAGTGTTTTAGCTTGATTTGTTAAAGCATCAATAATTTTAGGATGACAATGCCCTTGATTTACGGCAGAATATGCGGAAAGAAAATCATAATATTTTTTTCCGTCAACATCCCATACGTAAACGCCTTCGCCTTTTGATAATACTACCGGTAGGGGGTGATAATTGTGTGCGCCATATTTATCTTCCATTTCCATATAACGCTTTGCTTTTTCAGATAACATAGAATCTTTTAATTCCATAACATTGAATTTTAAAATAGTTAATAAATTATTTAATGTTTACAAAGATATAAAGTAATTTCATATTGAAAAAAATATTGCTACACTATCGACAAACTCTTTTTAATTATAGTTTAAATAAATTTTATTTTCTTCTTATTTATATATTTTAATGTTTTTTATTAAAAAAAATAAACAAATATTGTTAATCGTACAATTGTTTATATCCTCTTGAAATTAAGAATATTAATATAATAAAAAGTGGTTTAACTTTTTTTTAAAAAAATAGTTCATTTATAATAAATCTTTACTTCTATTGACAAGCCCTTTTTTTATAAGTATATTTGCGTACATAAAAATAAGTATTTATACGATTACATTTAATTAATAAACACAATAACTTTGTTCACAATAAATCAATTAAAAAAGTATGAACCAAATAAAAAATAAAATTATGAAAAAAACCCTTTTAATTATCGTATTGGCTTTAATGGCCGGCACTGAATTGTTCGCACAAGCAACAGCAACAGCAACAGCAACAGCAACTATCATTTCTCCAATCACACTTACAAAAGATGTTGATATGAATTTTGGAAATCTTGCTGTGAATGCTAATCCGGGTACAGTCCTTTTAACTGCAGCAGCAGCTCCAACAAGAACAGCAGGAGGTGGTGTTACCTTATCTGTTACAACACCAGGAACAGTTACCGCAGCAAAATTTACCGTGGGTGGTGCTGCTAACTTTACGTATGCAATAACATTACCTGTAGGTGCAACTACTATTGATGATAATGATTCACATACTATGACTGTTGATACATGGACAAGTTTACCCAGTGGAACAGGAACAATTGGTGTTGGTGGTACACAAGATCTATATGTAGGTGCTACTTTAAATGTTGCCGGTAGCCAAACTCCCGGAATTTATGTTTCAGACACCCCATTTAGTGTTACAGTTAATTATAACTAAAATTAAAATGTTATTTCAAAAAAACGCTGCGTTTTGCAGCGTTTTTTTTGAAATAAATAAAAGAAAATAGGCTTTTTTTCGATACATTTGTGTTTAACTAACGTATAAGGTATATGAAAAATAAACATGATAAATTAAAAAGAAATAAACAGCTCACCTTTATTAAATATCTTATTTGTTTCTTTTTTGTTCAAGGTATAGGTGTAATTCCTTTTAATAGCTTAGCACAAGGCAATTTGTTAATTTTTCCTACGCGCGTGGTTTTTGAAGGTAACAAAAAAACGCAAGAAATTAATTTATCAAATATCGGTAAAGATACAGCAACATATTTTATTTCGTTAGTTAATTTAAAAATGAATGAAACAGGAATGTTCGAAAATATTAATTTACCTGACTCGGGTCAGTTTTTTGCAGATAAATATCTTCGCATATTC
The DNA here is from genome assembly GCA_035421345.1 of Bacteroidales bacterium. Taxonomy (GTDB): domain Bacteria; phylum Bacteroidota; class Bacteroidia; order Bacteroidales; family CG2-30-32-10; genus DAOLWT01. The sequence continues at coordinate 3,477 of DAOLWT010000039.1, read as the reverse complement.
CCTAGAAAAGTGATAATACCTCCCAACGAATCTCAAATTGTAAAGATTCAACGGTTAAAAACAGAACAGCTAAATCAAAGTGAATATCGATCTCATCTGTATTTCAGAGCAGAACCCACTAAGGAAGCATTAGGCGAAGAAAATACAAATGTTGATACAACAGCTATTTCAATACAACTAAAAGCGATATTTGGAATTACGATCCCTGTTATTATTAGAGTCGGTGAATCGAATGCCAACGTAAATATTAGCGATTTGACATTCAATATGGTTAATGATTCAACCCCTGTTATTAAAATGAAACTGAATAGAACCGGCAATATGTCGGTTTATGGCGATGTGGAAGTGAAATACATTTTATCTAATGTAATTGATAAAAAAGCAGGATTAGCGAAAGGGGTAGCTGTTTACACCCCTAATAAATCGCGCTGGTTTGAGCTTACCCTCGATAAAAATATTTCGTACGACCCCAAAGGGAAATTGCGTGTTATTTATTCAACTCAACAAGGAGACAAGCTTACGGAAAAAGAATGTGTAATAAAAATTAAATAAATTATTTTTTAAATTAATGAATTTGTGAAAAGATTTGGTAAGTATATATATGTTTTAATACTGATATTTTATTCAGCCTTTTTGCATGCACAGGTTAAAATTACCGATGGTGCCGTTTTAACTATGGATAATAATTCATTATTAGAATTAGAAAGTACCAATAAGGGATTATTAATTCCTCGTATTTCTATAAATGATTTAAACAATGCATCTCCATTAACAGCTCCCATTCCTGAGGGAATGATGGTGTATAGTAATGGAGGTACCGTAAATAATGGGTTTTACTATTGGACAGGAAGTAAATGGGCTAATTTCACTACCGGAATTTCTATTCCTTCAGGAACAACTAATTATGCCGCTTATTGGTCCGATGCCCAAACGATTGCGGCCGAACAATATTTAAATATTACCCGAGGAGGTACCGGTATAGGGACCGCCCCTACAGATGGTCAGCTTTTAATCGGAAATGGCTTAGGTTATACTCTTGCCAATATTTCCGGTACTTTAAATCGCTTGTCGGTTAGCAATGGAGCTGGAAGTATAGCTCTTGATATTGATGCGAATTACATAGGACAAGCCTCTATTACGACCTTGGGAACAATTACAAGCGGAATATGGAATAGTACTCCAATCGGATTGGCTTATGGTGGTACTAATACCGATTTATCTGCAAGTGCTGCTGTTGGCGATATTTTATTTGCAAACACAGCTACTTCATTTGCACGATTAGCTGATGTAGCTTTAGGTAATGTACTTCTAAGCGGTGGTGTTGGAGCAGCTCCATCGTGGGGAAAAATTAATTTAACTTCTCATATAAGCGGTGTTTTACCTATTATAAATGGTGGAACAAATTCATCTACCGTTTTGAACAATAATCGTATTATGGTTTCTAGTGGAGATGCAATTATAGAAGCTCCTGCATTGGTTGATGGACAGCTATTAATAGGTTCTACTGCTGCATTGCCTGTCGCTTCTACATTAACAGGAACACTAAACCAAGTTAATATAACCAATGGAGCCGGAACAATTACATTATCAGCTCCACAAGATATTCATATCGGAGCATCGCCAACTTTTGCGGGGCTTAATCTATCTGGGTTAACAGCCTCTTCGGGTATTTATACAGATGCTTCAAAAAATCTTACCAATACACCACCTGCTTCAGGAACACTTGGTTATTGGTCACGAACAGGAACAATCCTATCACCTGCAAATGCAGGTGATGAAATAACTACTTCAGGAAATATTTCTACTTCGGGTATAGGTACAATCACATCAGCAGGTTTGTTAACCGCTAGCAAAGGGTTTACAGCAATAGGAGCAGATATAAGCTTAAATGAAAGTTCCAATTTTAATACAAATATTAATACGGGTACTTCTACAGGAACTGTAAATATCGGAAATTCTTTAAGTGGAATAATAAATATAAATTCAGGCTCGGCAGTTAATATAACTACGGGAAACGCTACAAATGTAACAACAACTCTTGGAACAACAGGTTCAAACGTTATCGCATCTTCAACAACAGGTTCTGATATAATTGCTATTCAACCGCAATCATCAAGCACTACTGATGCAAATATAGGAACGTTGACTTCGGAAAATTTAACTGCAACACAAACATGGACGCTACCTAATGCAAGCGGAACATTAGCTACTACGGGAGTTTTAGTAGATGTAAAAATACTTACAACAACTGGTACGTATACTCCAACAACAGGAACTAAAAGTTTGCTTGTATATGTTGTTGGAGGAGGTGGACAAGGTGGTGGCTGTCCAAATACAAATGGATCTTCAGGTGCTGGTGGTGGTGCGGGAGGTTGTGCCATTGCATTAGTTACATGGGATGGTAGTTCTACATATTCTTTTACGGTTGGAGCAGCTGGTTCTGGAGCTGCAAATGGTACAAGTGGTAATCCAGGAGGAAATTCAACTTTTACTAATGGAGCTACTACCTATACAGCTAATGGTGGTGGTGGTGGGAATGTGGGTAATGGAACTAATTTTTTAATAGTTGCAGGTGGAATAGGTGGGTCAGCAACTAATGGAGATATTAATATTAAAGGTGAGAATGGCTTAAGTGGGGTAAGATTAGCCAATAATCAAGCATCTGGGCTTACCGGTAATGGCGGCTCATCTCCTTTTGGTAGCGGAGGAATTGGGGCAGTTGGGGTAGCTGGAAATGGTGGTGCTGCAACCGGCTATGGATCAGGTGGTGGTGGTGCCTTGGGAAACAATGCAAATCTAGCAGGAGGCGCAGGGTCTTCTGGTGTAATCATTATATATGAATATAAATAATCTATGAGATTTTGCTTTCAGTTAATATTATTTATTCTAATTTCCCCTATACTTTCAATTGGACAGGGGATTATTATTAATGCAGGAACAACAATCGTTAATACAAATAATTTAATTACTAAAAACAATTTTATAAATAACGGATTATATTCCGATAATTCAGGAACAGTCACTTTTTCTGGTCTTACTCAGCAAATTGCAGGAATATCACCTACTTCTTTCAACAATATAACAATATCCTCCGGTAGTACAACAACAATAAATTCCTCAGGGCATTCTTTACAAGGAACTCTTTTAAGTAACGGCACACTTAATGCTTCTGGTAACATTACCCTTCTCTCTACAGCTGCAAAAACCGCATTGATTGATGGAAGTGGTAGTGGCATTGTAAACGGTAATATTACTATGCAACGGTATTTGCCTTCCGGTTTTGGGTATAAGTATGTTAGTTCTCCCTTTCAATCGGCCGTTGTTGGCGAATTTTCCGATGATATGGATTTAACAGCTACATTCCCCACTTTTTATTATTATGATGAAACCCAAAATAATACCGGATGGATAAGCTATGTTAATGCTGCTAGCACGCTAAACCCGATGCGTGGATATGCTGCTAATTTTGGTTCCGAT
>DAOLWT010000038.1:0-12200 GCA_035421345.1 Bacteroidales bacterium | reverse complement strand
CTTTTATACCATTGTTCGATGGAGAAATAAAAACTAATGCTACACGTTTATCATTTTTAACTTTTTCTTTTAATGAATTTATATCTAATTCTTTTTCTTTTATATGATCAATATCAATAACAAAATGCGAAATATGAGCAAAATTATCTGTTCTTCGGTATGCTGGATTAAAGTAACCACATACAAAATAGGGTAGCATTGTTTTAAGCTGACGATATTTTTGCTGATCAATGGTTTGTATTGTGCGAAGGCGATTAATAGAAGTAATTAATATTTCATCGGGTTTTGTAATAATATCAAATAAATTATTCAATTCCCCTTTAATTAAAGGATCATTTTGAGATGTAATGTTTCTTCCAATTTGTATCATTGTTAGGTGTTTTTAAGAAACATTTGTGCTAAATTTTGTGCATAGAGTTCAATATGAGTTGTACGACTTCGATCTATGCCATTCATGTTTATAACTTCAGCAAAATAATCATTCACCGATTGAATTAATATTCTTCTTCCTAAAGCTTCAAGCCAATAAGAACCATCTGCTTTTTTACAATAACAATCTTCGTTAATAGCATTTTGCATACATAAATTAAATACAATATAATCAATCCACACCCTAAATATTTCAATAATATCAAAAACTAATACGGGCCTGTTATAATCATCACGATGAAAAACACCAACATAAGGATCAATACCTGCTTTAATTAAAGCACCTTCAATTTTCCCATAAAGCATACCATACCCATAATTCAGTAAGCAATTAAAAATATCGAGTGCAGGATGCTGCGACCTTATTATAAATTTATATTCGGTTGGTAAAAAAAAAGCCAATGTTTCAAAATATATTTTAGATGCTGCCCCTTCCCAACCTCTAAGACTTGGTGCAATATCTACAATTGAAGAACCGTTTAATTTAGCAATTTTTTTACTATAAACATTAATTCTATTAATAGATGCATCTACATTCGTTTTATTTATATAATTTTCGGGCATTAGAGAATAAAGCAAGGCAACCTGGTTATCTATTTTTTGAATAATTACTTTCTTTATCCATTCTATTGCATTTTCCGACAATGAAAAATCAAGCTGATTTCTACGTATAGTTGATATTGAACCATATTTTACACTCCAGAGTCTACCAATTGGCATACCTGCATGGTCAACAAATAATACTTCTATTCCATTTTCAATAGCCATAAGTGCGGCATCAGAAGTAATAGATGCTCCTTTAGAAATAGTAATTGTTTTAATATGATCGCTAGCAATTAATTGCCGCCCATCTTTATGTATAATTACAAAAGAATTGTTTTCCTTACAAAGACTCGAGCCGTATGTGTTTAAAACTAAATTCATTTTTTAGTGTTAAGTAATACATAAATTTGAAGAAAACACGAGCTTATTTACACTACGAGAAATGGCAGTATAAGTCCATCGATACGTATTTTCTTTTTCAGTAGGATTAAATAATGCCTTTTCGAGCGCAATATATACATGACTCCACTCACCACCTTGTGCCTTGTGACAGGTAATAGCATAACCGTATTTAACACGTAGTGCGTTTAAATATGGATCAGCAATCATATAAGAAAAAAAATCTTTATGCTTAGGAGTAATGTTAATTTTTTTCATACGAATAATAAAATCAACATAAAGGTTATTTTCCTGATCGATTGTGAGGGAAGGATTATTAGAATAAAGAAGATCTTCAATAATAAATGCATTAAAAACTATACTGCCACTATTATCATTAAAAGAAGCTGCTATTTTTAAAAATGTTAAACCTGCTCTATATTCGGTTTCATTCAAAACATTTGTAACAAAAATATGTTCTCCATTCGCTAAATTATATTTATAATTGTTTTGAACAACCATTAACAATTCTTTTTTTTGAATATGTGTTTTTCCCGGAAAAAGGAGATTACGAGTTTTAACATTAATATCGAGTGCAAGTGCATTTGTATACGTTAAAAAAATGGCGTTATCAATACCAACATTACGTATACTTAAAACATAATCCAAAACCATTTCATTTAAACTAGTAGCTACATGCAAATCAGGGAAACCAGAAACCCTTATATTCATATACGAAAACCTGGAAGAAGATATAACATCTCGTAATTGTTTTGTATTATAAGATATTCCTGAATCCTTGCTAAAACGCATTACTTGTGTTAAATTGACACTATTTACAAGTTTGTTAAATTTTTGCGTAATATAATTTTCTTTTAAACAAGGCGAAAAAACAGTATTAATTGGTGGAAGCTGACAAGGATCTCCAGAAAAAATTATTTTTCTTTTATCAATGAACATAAAAAAATCGGTTAACAATTTACCTGTTCCAAAATTAATAAAAACCCCTTGTGTAAAATGATCGGAAATCATTGAACTTTCATCAACAATATATATCGTATCTTTTGAAGCTAAATTTGTACGAAGTTTAAAAATAAGTTTTCTCTTTTTTTCATCATCATCGTTTTTTTCTAAATCTAATTCATAAATATGTCGATGAACGGTTTGAGCTTCACAATCGGCTTTTTCGCTAACAATTTTAGCAGCTCTTCCTGTTGATGCAAGCAACACAACAGGTATTTTTATTGAATATAAATACTTAATTAAAGCTCCTAATAACAATGTTTTTCCTGTACCGGCATGTCCTTTTAAAATAAAAACATTATGTTTATTTTCGTGAACAAATGCTTGCAATAGCAGGGCTGCATAATCCTGGTTTGGATTAAATGTAAAAGGTGTAAAATCGGAGAGTTGTGCCATGATTAATTTAGCATAGACTTGATGAAATTATTAATAACCAAAAATGCATTACTTTTATCAGTAAAGATATTTTTAATTTCCATGAATTTATTTTCCCACCATTCAATATTTTTTTCACAATCTGTGGCGTTTAACAAGTCATTTTCACTAACCCCTTTTCCTTTGTGAGCAATATCGTTTCTAAGGTTTTCAAAATTTCTTATATCCTGTTTGTTTTTATTAAAAGAACCATTTACATGAAAAATAAATTCTATAATTAATAGCATAGGCTTATCATCATTTTCTTCTGCATAGTACTTGGCAATTAATACTAATGTTGGAAAACTTAGAATTATTTCGTTTATTTTATTTTGTTTTTTTATATTAATTGTTTCGATAATATTTCGAATAACATCCGGTTTATTTGTTTTGAGGTTTTCAATAATTTTTCTCCCATTTTTTTCATAACTTTTCAAAATATTTAAACTTGTTTTACTATAAAGATATGTACCAATGATATTTTCTAAAAAAACTGAAAAACTTAAAGTAAAACCGGTATAGTCTTTTAAGTAGAAATAATATTCAGAAAGGTAAAGCCTTTCAGAACATTGAAATAAATAAGTTTTAATTATAGAGTCATCTGAAAAACATTTTAATGTTTCATCACTGCAATAAATCTCTTCTTGTATATACCCCTTAATAATTTCAGGTATATCTTTTTCATCTTTACAAAACACCTTTTTGGCCTCATCATAAAGCAAGTCTTTTTTTAAATAGGCAAACTTTAAAATTTTTTGTAATTTTCTTTGAGGATTCTTTAATTCTGGAACTAATGATGATGCTCCGCGATAATCTCCGAAATCTATTAATGAAACAATTTTTTGTTTTAGTAAATCATCTAAAAATAAATGTGGGAATTTTAATTCTGTTGTAAGGGAGCTTTCGGATTGTTGCCAAAGATGAACTTTATTACCAAAAGCTTGAATTAATTGCAAAGTTAGCGCATGATTAATTTGGTCAATTCCACCTTGTGGCAAGATAAAAATGTTTTCAATATAATCCGCCGGCAAAATTTCTTGAAGTCTTTTTCCGAAAAAATTATACTGGTAATCTATATCTGCAACTTTTTGTTCTATTGCAATATTGTTAATTTCTACATCTTTTAATTTTGGGAATTTTTCAGATAAAATACGTTCAAGAATACATTTAAAATTTATAGTATCTCTGTTGAAATTGTTTTCTTGTGTAAAATCATTTAAATCAAGATCTTTTTGATCGGTATAAACGAAGATAATTTGGTCAATTTTATTTTTTTCAAGAATGTTGATTATAGCATTTGCGATTAAAGGAAAATGGATGATGTTTTTATAATTTTCAAAGTACTTAAGTATCGTATCACCTGCTAAACGAGGAAAAGAGAGACAGAGATATTCTGGATATACAGTATTTTCAGTAACGATAATAGATGATTCTATGCTATTTTTTATACTTATCGATTTTCTTTTGCCATCTGATATTTCAAAACCATTATTATTAAGTTCTTTTTTTTTAAATTGGATTTCTCTTGTACCCAATGTAACTATAAATACATTTCCCATTTTCCCACAGTTAATATTTATATTTTCAATCGTGAAATTTAATTTTCACAAAACCAAAAACTTGGCCGTCTGTTGAAATTTTTCTTGTTTTAGGCCAAATATCCATATCAGAATAATCTCTTTTTTGTATATTTTTTCTCAAATTCTGAAAATCCTCAGGAGATATCTCAAAACCTTTATTCTCAACCCATTGTCCAGTTGTGAATAAATAACCTGAATTTCCTCCAACACGTAAAATCATTTCATTTTCACCAAGTGTCTTAAATATTTTATGAATTTCAACTGCGTTATTTAGCATAGTTATACCTGCATCTGATAAACTTTCCTCCTTTAAACTATTATAATCGTACTTTATTAATGATTTAGTAAAATCATTTACAATTTTACAAAGGCCATTTATTCCATTTAATAAAAAATGCATTTTATCATTTGACCATAATGAAGGATTAAGTTGTCTGTTCTTATTCAACAACAGAGTATCAATTGTAATATCAATATCGGCAATAGAACCGGAAGGTATGGCCTCCAGTAATACTTGTTGTCCTTGTTTAAAACGCCACCCATCATGGAAAGCATCGAGAATTTGCATTTCATAAACATTTGCTTGTATTTCACCAAAATGGGCATCGAATACTTTTAAAAAACGGGTTGATTTCTCATTTGCATTTTGTCCAAATATTTTTTTATCAATTTTTGCATCACTCCATTTTACATTGGTGGGAATTAACTTACCCGTATTTGGATCTTTTTTTTCTTTCCATTTTTTTAAATCATTCACAGCAGTATTAGCTAAAAATTCATTAGACATAAAGCTATTTAAAACAGCTGTTTTTATTGAACCTTTTATACTACTTCCCGGAATAGTAATTCCTTTTATTGGTGTTCTATATATTTCTTTTAACTGTGTAGATTTATTATTTAGATTTATTAGATTATCAATTCTGGAAGAAATTGCATCTAATTTATCTTCTGTCCAGCCTCTTTGTTTCAACAACAATATAAAGGCATCACCTCCTTTATTAATAGAAGCCACCCATTGGTGTATGTTTTCTTCTCCAATAATTTGCAATACCTTTTCCTCATCAACAATTCCAATGTTTTTACCTGACTGAATAAAATCAATATTTTTATTGTAGGTAGTGCCATTGCCAATATGAACAGGTGTCAGTGTTGTTAGCGTTGCTTTCATAAATTTAGATTTTAATCATTAAACATTGACCATCCCTCCATACCGGGTGCATTTTTTCGTTATTCCAAACAGGAGCCAAATTTTCGTATTTCCCATTCAACGTTTTTGCTGATTCAAAAACACTACCCTCTCCAAACATATAAATTGATTTTTTTCTAAGGTGCCTAAACTCTTCGGATTCACTCCCTGCCATATAACCGCCTCGTTTTAATAGGCTCCATGCACTTTTATCAAAAGCAATGGAAGCATGTTCTTCTTCCGTTGGCAAATACAAACCTAAAGAAAGAGAAAGACCTTTTGAGTTAGGTATATTCAAATGAAAATCGATAACATCCTTATGATTGTCGAATTCGAAAAGACCATTACCGACAGTTCTGTCAGTGCCTATGCCATTTTCGCCTAATAATCTGAAGCTTTTTAAAACTTGTTCTTCAATCAGTGAATTGTCAAATTCAGCTAAAAAATATAATCCACATTCTTTTTCAAAATAAATGCGGTCAATATAAAACGGTTTGCTTTCTTCGAGTTCCCATTCATTAGGTACTGCAACCCGCTGTTGCACTTCTGTTTTGTAGAATGAATATTTTGATTTGATTCCATTATTGTTGGTATGGGTAAATGTATTTTCATCATTACATACAAAAGCGCCTTCAGGTGAAATATGCGCTTGATTAATTTCAAATTTACCGTTGGTATTATTGATGTATTCTTCAAAAATGGATTTTTCGAAATATTCAATCTTTTTTACTTTTTTGGCTGTTTTATCATCAGATGTTCCGCCAAAGTTTATTTCTCTTTTTAGCTGTGGTTTTGGCAGAAAAAATTCATTCTTTGCAAACGGGAAACAAGATGATATGCGGAAAGTGCTAAAGAAATTGTTTTCATTTTTCCAATCTTCAAACAGTGGTAACCCTATTGCATACAAAGCCGATTTCAATGAATCGGAATGATACACTAATTCGGTTTTATCAAGTTCTTCTCTGCCTCTGCCAAAATGAACGGGGGTGACAAACCGAAGCTTTATAGCTTTCAACATTATATTATGATTTTAGTTTTTCAATTTGTTCCTTAAAGTTCGGAGTTATATCATCGGGCTTTGCTTCTGAAACACCGTAATAAGTGTCAGATTTCTTTTGCATCATCCGCTCAATATCAATGGAAATTTGTCCGTATCCGCGGCTTCCGCTGCCTCCAAGGTAATCATCACGCAATAATTCCAGGGATTTGAATAAGTTAGCCATAAGTTCCTTTTCGTTGTTGTCCTGTTCCCAAATATTAAGCACCAGGTTTAACCCGAATTTTGCACCGGCAGGTACTCTTTCAATCTGCCGTGGACTTGCTGCAGAAGTTATTCTGTCGATGACCACTTCCGTTTTTCCTTCGGTATATGGAATTTCGGTTTTTTCTAAGACTTCTTTTGCATTTATCATTTCACAATCCCTTACAATCAGGCGTGAGGCTTTTTGTTTAGTATTACTAGTTGCATTACCATACAAATCAGCATCGGATTTGTCATCGGTTGCTACAAATTTCACATTACCTCCCATAGGTCTGTCTAACTCTTTTATTTCACCCTTGCTTACCTGAAGCAACGATCTCATTTTGCCTTTAAGGGAACTCCCCGGAATAAAAGGTTGATTGGTAATGGGATTGCGGATTACGCCTTTGTCAATGCCGCCTATTTGCATAGAGGAATTAGTACCGCCAATATGCATACCGGTTTTTAATGTAATGGTACCGTTTATTTCTATTTTTTTTAATAGTTTGTTTGCCATGATATAATGTTTTTTGAATTTATAAATTATTCCTTACCACCATGATATTTGTGATATGCCAACACTGCCTCCATTAAATTCATTAGATTTTCAAAATGAATTTCACCTTTGTCATCGTCCTTAAAATCCATAGCATCGTAAGCATCACAAAAAAGTTTATAAAACATATCGACTCCTTTTTTCTTATGCCTTTTTGCCGCATAAGCTAATTTTGGCTTTACAAGCAGGAAGGCTGTTTTTTCTTTTTTGTAGCCATTTAGTTGAATTCGACGGAGTTCGCCAAAGACATTTCGAATTTGGGAAGTCGTAAGTGCATCCTGGTCAAATGGCTTTTTGTTAGGTTCAACAAGTTCTTTGCCCCATTGAAAAGCTTTATCAACGGTGTCTTTTTCGATACCGCTTTTTACCCATTTTTGTATTAATTCTTTATCAAACATATTATTAAAATTTTAAATTAATATTTATCTTAATTCCATACTTGCCCATCTTGCTGCAATGGCAAGGTATTGCAGGGCGTGGTATTTTGTCTCTTTTATTTCATTTATAGAACCTGTAAAAATCTTATCAATCCATGTTTTGAGGAAATCATTAACAGATTCATTTTTATTATTCTGCACAGCTCGTTTAAAGCTATAGGCAGCCATCCAAACTACCTGATAATTTGTTATAACATATTTTTTATGATCTTCTTTATAAACCAAACCGGCTTGCTGCATAAGATTGAACATATCAGAAGGAAAGCCTTGTGCAAGTCCGGAGTTTAACAGATATTTTATTTCGTCTTTTAGTTTTACGAGATATTTATACTCATAGTCGAAATTAAAAGCAAAACCAAAAAATGAAATGGCATTTTTTTCAATATCTTGGCATATATGATTTTTAGCATTTTTTTCTTCCGAAGCACTCATTTCGGCGGCTTTCAGAATTGGAAATTTCGGATACACAAAAGCAATACCACTGCTTAATGTCAAATCTGAATTATTGCAAGTCCATTCCCTGAATTTGGCATTTATTTCCTTTGCCATTTCAATCAAGACGTCCCATTTTCCAACAATAAATAAATCATCACCACCGGAATAAATAATTTGGGTCAATTGATGGTAAACTTCATTGTTTCTCCAAATCTCATTGATATAACCTGAAAAAAAATAATCAAGACTTCTGCTTAGTACGGAGTAACGGCTGAATGACCTCTTATCAGGAGAAAGTCCTCTGCGAAAGATAGCACCAAGATTATCCACATCCATTCTCAATACTCCCATGCGCACCAAATTTGGTGCTTTTTCACGTTTATTTTTTTTATCATCAGAAAATTCAACTCCTGCAATTTCTTCAAATGTTTTTGGACTACGATGCCATTTGCTTTCAGGATATTTATTGCCACCATAAAATGAGAACCCATAAATATTATCAATGCCCTTTTGGGGAGTTTCTAAAAAATTCAGATCATTGATTGCAATAGCTCTTACTTTATCGGCTGATTTTTTTAACTGATTGCGGTTATCTTCATTATCAAAAAATTTTTTTGGAACAAAATAATTATACCTATTTGTTCCAATAACCTCAAATTCAAATGCATCTTTAGGGAAATAGGTAAGTTTCTCTTCTGAAAACACCCAATAATCTACATCCCTAAGCTTCTCACCTAATTCAATTTGTTTCTTTGTATATTCATTCAGGAAATGCCCATCATAATTAACACCCTTTTCTAGTATTTCTTCACCAGTAATTTCATCTCGTTTCGAAGCACCACCGGTTTTATCTGGTTTGAAGAACAAATCATAATTTTTTGTAATAATATTTAAAAACCTTCTGCTTTTCTTTATACTTAATTTCTCTGTTAGTTCGCTCCATATATTCCCAATAGTTTTTCTTTGATTTTTTGCAGCTTCAAAGAAAAGCTCTTCTTCACCAAACTCAGTATAATCGATGGCAAGGAATAAATCGATTTTATGAAATTCAAAAAGTTTTTCGCAAATAGTATTTTCAAAGGATTTAATTTTTTCTTTAACCTCCATTGTGTTGGGTGCGAGTAGATAAAACCCTCCTCCACTTTTATAAATTATATTTGCGTCAAATAAATCCAATTCTTTAACTAAAAGATTTACTACATTATTAATAAGCAATTGTAGGTAAAATGAACGTCCTTTTAGATTCTTAGCTGCTCCTCTTGCAATAATACTATATATAAACTTTTGAATACCTGATAAATCTCCGCCAATTAAAAGAAATGGCTTATCATCTGATTTTGGCAGTTTTCTATTATTTACTGTAACAAAATCGTATAAGCAAACAGCAAAAGCAGCAGTAGTTTTCAAATGATCGTAAAGTGAAACATCTGGCAGGTGTTGTGTGCTGCTAGGTATCCGGCTTGTATACTTTTCAAGTAAATATAACAAAGTTTCTGAAAAAGTTTTAAATGATGAGGTTTGCACAAATTTAACCTCTTGTTCGAATTTTTTCCATAACCCAACGTAATCAGGAAATTCTTCATTTTTTAAATGCTCAAAGAAGTTATTATTTAATTGCATTTCACATAAAGCTAGCCGGTTTTTATAATCAGTACTCCAGACCTTATTTTCAATATTTTTCAAAGAAACACCTTCAAAAACACTTCTCATTCTAACATTTTTGAAACTATCCCATGTTTCTTCTTCTTGTGCATCTTTCCATGCTTCATTAATCTTTGAACGGTCAGCACCGCTACTGTAATGGTCAGCTTTTTGAATAATTAATTCATTTATTTCATTACCAGATGGTTTGTGATGTATTGCCGCTAATCTCATTAAACTATCAATAGTTGTATTTTTTTCTTTAATTAAAAAACCTTTCAAATGTGATTCAAAATCTTTAAAAAATTGCGCAGTCCATAATACATGTTTATGTGTAAGTTTACCTTTAATTTTCGAATTTTCTGGGCAAAAAAGATCTTCAAGATTTTTTATTTCCACTGATAAATATTTTGACTTTGTTACAGATACCTCATCTGCTCTTTGATAAAATTTCCCAATATCATGAAGCAATGCTGCTAGATAAATTTTATTTCTATTTATTTTATGTTCTTCTGTCATAATTATTTCTTTATTGCTTTAATTACTCCATATCCTAAACTAACACTCTTACCCAAACCTATAAAATTGGGTAGAAAAATATTTGTTTTAAATTTTAAATCAAACCCTATAATATGTTGTTCCTTAATTTTAACTTTATTTACTTTTTCAATTTCAAGTATTTTGAGTTCAATTTGTTTTTCAATATTCCATTCAATACCTTTTGCAAATGATAAAATATTTGCTTTTAATGTATTTTCCAAAAATTGCATACGCTCAACTGCTCCTTCAATAGTTATATATTTTTTATAATTTTCCTGATTCAGAGCAATCCAGTTAAGGATGCTATATTCAAACATTTTATCCCATACCTGCATGGTAAATGAATTCATGTTAAGTTGGTCTATTTTCATAGTAATCCATCTATCACTTATATTGATATCCCATGTTTTATTTTCAAAGAATTTATGTATTTCATCTACTCCTTGCTCTATACAAACAATTGCAGGCTTTTTTGAAATCTGCTTGTATTGTATTAGCGGATATTTATATAAATAATTTGTATTCCCTAAATGATTATGAAATAACACATTCTCTCGTCCTGATTTTTCTATTATGGCACTTCTGAATGCAGGAATCTCATAGCTTTTTATTTCCGTATCAAAAGTTATACAAAGAAGTCTAATTTTTTTCAATATTTAATTATTTTAGTAAAACATAGATATCAAATATAATAATTTAAATCTTAAATAAATATTATTTACAAAAAATATTCAATTGCAAATCTATATATTTGCTATGCAAACAAACTGCATAACAAAATGCCAATAAATAAAAATGCGTTAATTCGGTATCATATACTCGATAAATGCTTTCGAAACACAGGAAGAAATTATTTTATTAACGATTTAATTAATGAATGTAACCAAGTTCTTTCCGAAATTGATCCAAACTCGAAAGGTATTAGTAGAAGACAAATATTATACGATATTGCCTTTATGGAAAGTACAGAGGGCTGGAGTATTGACCTGGAAAGAAAAAATGATGGCAAAAAAAAATACTACAGATACACTAATCCGAATTTTTCTATTAATAATATGCCATTAAATGAGGTTGAAATTAATCATTTAAAAGAGGCTATTGATATTCTTGCTCAGTTTAAAGGAATGCCTCAGTTTGAATGGATGCATGAATTAATACCTAAGCTAAAGCAAGGTTTAAATGAAAATGAAGTTGCTTCAACCATTATGGAGTTCGATTCAAATGAATATTTAAAAGGAATAGAAAATTTAGGCGTATTACATAATGCTATTTTCTATAAAAAAGTACTTAATATTTCGTATCATCCTTATTTAATTGACAAACCTTACAATATAGAATTACACCCATACTATCTTAAACAATACAACAACAGGTGGTTTTTATTTGGCTTTAATCCCAAAAATAAAAAATATGATTGGAACCTTGCAATTGATAGAATTATAACGATTACTGATACAAATAAAGCTTATCATTTAAATAAAGAAATAAATTGGACAGAATATTTTGAAGATATAATTGGCGTTACTAAACCCGAAAACAAAAAAATTGAGAAAATAAAACTTCATTTCTTCGGTATAACAGGAAAATATATTGAAACAAAACCTATACACGGTTCACAAAAAAAAATAAAAAAAATTGATGATAATACAGTTGAAGTCGATCTAGAAATAATTATAAACTATGAGTTAGAAAGGCTAATATTATCTTATGCCGACAGTGTTAAAGTTATTCAACCGCAAAGTTTAAAAAAACTAATTCTTCGTCGATTAAAAGCAGCAACAATTTTATATTGAATTTT
>DAOLWT010000037.1:0-12291 GCA_035421345.1 Bacteroidales bacterium | reverse complement strand
ACAGGCTCTATTGACCGAAACAAACAACTTTTGGAACAATTGGCATCCGAAAACATTTCTATTTCCATGCGCAGCAATTACCTTCGGGTTAGTCCCTCGTTTTATAATACTGAAGCAGAAATAAAAGAATTGATAAAAACGACACATCAATTTTTTAAAAAAAATAAGCAATTACCCGTAAAATAGAGCTTTTCAGCATAAATAAACATTTTCATTTTTGAAGAATTAATTTTTGTACTTACTGCTTAAAAAAAACAAAGCCATTGCTTTATTGTTTTTTTTGTATCTTTATAAAAAATTTGCGGTACACTAGTTAAGGTTTTTTAGTTTAATCTGTTATTATTCAAACATTCCTTACATTACTTGCCTCTTTTTTTATAAATTAACTTATTAAAAACACTAAAATTAATTATGGCACGATCACAGGAAACATTCAATAAGAAAGACGTAAGAAGCAAACAAGAAAAAAAGAAAAAAGAGAAAGAGAAGAAAAGATTACTTAGAAAAGAAAATGTAAAATCCGGCAATTTCGAAGACATGATAGCCTATGTTGATGAAAACGGAATGATTACCGACACTCCTCCGGATCCCACCAAAAAGCAAAAAGTAGAATTAGAAAGTATTGAAATTGGCATACCCAAACGCGACAATACCGAAAAAACAGACCCTATAAGAAAAGGCACCGTTATATTTTACAACGATTCTAAAGGATATGGCTTTATAAAAGATGCAGCAACACAACAAAGTATTTTTGTGCATGCTAATAATTTAATGGATTCCATTAAAGAAAACAATACAGTAACTTTTGAAACCGAAAAAGGGAAAAAAGGACTAACTGCTGTAAGAGTAAAGCTTTTAAAATAATTTTCCGTACTATCTATTTCTGTATTTCGAAATAAATTTTCAGAAATCGATAAATCTATAATACCGCCACAATGCAAGGGAAGAATTGTTTGTTGGGTGTATTTCCATGCTTTCTATAAAATAATTCCGTAAAATATTTGGGAGAAGGATAAAAAAACATAATTTTACTTTAGACAAAATTGGTATTTGCAAACACTGCAACATAAATCACACTTTCGTTCGCCACCGCCGTCTTGTGGATGCAAATAAAAAAATAATTTACCATAAAAAAAATGTTATTTTTGTTTAACATGTTAGTAGCATTATTTACAGTAAAATGAAATAAATAATCATTAAAAAACCGCTTACGAACAAGGAAAAATAGGACAACTTAAAATGCAATTTTCAAAAATAAGTCAGAACTATGATTTTTATGATTAAAGTGATTAATTATGATTAAAGAACAATACAAATATTCTGAACTTACTTCTAAAATCATTAAATGTGCAATGACAGTTCATAGTGCATTGGGTAATGGTTTTCAGGAAGTCATTTATCAGAGAGCATTAGAAATTGAATTGAGTGAAAACGGTATTTCTTATAACAGAGAATTTGAAATGCCAATCTATTATAAGGAACAGCATATAGGGACAAGACGTGTTGACTTTTTGGTAGAAGGTATTATTTCTGTTGAAATAAAAGCAATTACAAAAATAGAAGATGTGCATTTTGCCCAGGCAATAAATTACTTGGAAGCTTACAATCTTGAAATTGGATTACTTATCAACTTTGGCGAAACCAGTTTAAAATTCAGCCGACTGAATAATAAAAAATTCAAAGCATCATAATCAAATGAATCAAATATATCATATAAATCAGAGTTCAGACTATTTACGCAGCCGTGTTTTCATTTTGTAAAAAAGCGACTTGGGAAAACAGCTTTACCCGTTTTATTATATTCCCGAAGTGCTAAACATATTACAGGCATCAGACAACAAGCCCAACAACTTAAAGACAAGACAAAGGAACTTTTGAAAAAAGCGAGTGAAGAAATAGAAAAAATATTACTGAATTAGCCCACGCATTTAATCTCTAACTAAAGTAACAAATATAAATATGAGCATTATACATAATATCATTCCTAAGCGACCGCTTGATATTTCAAAACTCGAGAAATTTGTTTCAACCATTAACAACGCAAAACACCTAAAAAAAAGTGATAGCATTTATTATTTCTGGATTGATGGTAAATCTACAAGAGGGTTTGATATTACTATAGAAAAAGAATCGATTGAAGTTAGAAATACAATTCTTTCAAATAAACACGACTACGATTTAACAAATATAATTGTAGCAGAAATCATACACATGACGGAAGGTGTTATTTTTGACGAAGATGAAACCCAAATTAATAAACTTCCTATTTTCTCCAACGAAAGAATAACAGAAACAGAAATTCAAGACTGCGAAGTTTTTCAAATAAGATCAAAAGAATACGATTATTCAATTTTTGGTCCAATTAGAGAAGTTAATTTCGGCAAGCAATTACACGAAAAATTTAAACAACTCGATGGCTAACAATTAAGAGATAAAATGTTTGAAATTATCTTAACTGTCAATTATCAAATTCCGGATTTTGAGTATGGAGATATTATTCGAGTAGGTAAAACTGAAAAAGATAAAAAAGACATGAAACTTCTCGCTAACAATACTGATTATATTATTGGAAAATACGATTACATATTACTTAAAACATCTGTTGAGCAACCTATCATGATTACGAACGAGATTTTAAATTCAATTCTACCTTCAAGTTGGACACGTGTAGATGAATATACAATTGTAGCACCTATTTTACAAGAAGATGAATGGGAGAAATTACTAACGAATGCCAAAAAACTTGATTTATTCGACAATTTTTTCAAAAATTAGAATTTTTTTTCAAAATTGTTATTCAGAATATTAATTATAATTAAAGAATATAATATATATAGTAGTATTTTATTTATTGAATATAGGAAACATTAAAATCATGAAAACAGCTATTTTTAAAAAAGTATGCATCCTTTTTACTTCTACCCTTTTGCTTTCAACAGTATTTGGACAAAGTCCGAATGCGATGAGTTATCAAGCAGTAATTCGCAACACTAGCAATGCATTGGTTACAAACTCATCAATAGGTATGCAAATAAGTATTCTTCAAGGATCAACCTGTTTTATTTCAGCAGGACAGGGAATGAATGGAAAAACAAATGCTTACTGTGTACGTGCTATTCGTGCATTTTAACTATTATAAACAAGCGTTAGTCCCTTTTTATAAAAATTGATATTTTAAAATAAATTATGCATTTAGATGTCGATAAAAGTACAGAGCTTAGCATCTTTTGGTTTAGACGAGATCTTCGTTTGAACGATAATGCCGCTTTATTCGAAGCTTTAAAAAACAATAATTCTGTTTTACCATTATTTATTTTTGATACGGAAATACTTGAGAAGCTACCTAGCAAAGAAGATAAAAGAATTGTTTTTATTCATCATCATATTGCTAAACTACAAACAGAATTAATAAAATTAGGCAGTTCATTGTTGGTAATGCATGGAAGTCCGATGGCTGTTTTTGAAAAATTAGTAAGTAATTTTACAATAAGCAGTGTTTATGCAAATACTGATTATGAACCGGAAACAATAGCACGTGATCATAATATTTTTAATTTATTAAAAAATAAGGGTATTGCTTTTAAGTTATTTAAAGACCAGGTAATTTTCGAAAAATCGGAAATTATAAAAAATAATGGAACTCCTTTCCAAGTATTCACGCCCTACTCTAAAGCATGGAAAAACAAATTAAAGGAAAATAAAACACCCCTATTTTCAAGCGAAAAGTTATTAAACAATTTTTACAAAACAAGCCCTTTCCCAATCCCTACGCTTACTGAAATAGGTTTTAAAAACACGGAAATCATAAATTCAGAACCTATAATCGATCAAAATATTATTCGTACATACGACGAAACACGTAACTTTCCCTATTTAAAAGGTACTTCCAATTTAAGTGTACATCTTCGCTTTGGAACCATCAGTATTAGAAAGCTTGTAAATTTAGCATTAGAATTAAATGAACCATTTTTAATTGAGTTAATTTGGAGAGAGTTTTTTATGATGATATTATATCATCATCCAAGAGTTGCCAATGAATGTTATAAAAAACAATATAATTATATTGCATGGAGAAATAATGAAGAAGAATTTAAAAAATGGTGTTCTGGAGAAACAGGTTATCCTATTGTAGATGCAGGAATGCGAGAATTAAATGAAACTGGTTTTATGCATAATCGGGTTAGAATGATTGTAGCAAGCTTTTTAACCAAACATTTATTAATTGACTGGCGTTGGGGAGAAGCCTATTTTGCCGAAAAACTTTTAGATTATGAATTATCTTCCAATAATGGCAATTGGCAATGGTCGGCGGGTTGTGGATGCGATGCGGCACCCTATTTTAGAATATTTAATCCCTACGAACAAATAAAAAAATTCGATTCAAATTTAACATATACCAAAAAATGGGTAAAAAATTTAAAAACGCCCGATTATCCTACTCCCATTGTTGAACATACATTTGCAAGAGAACGGTTTTTGAAAATATTTAAGACTTCTTTAAATAACGCTGTTAAATGAAATTATACCAATTGTAAATTTAGTTTATAGAAAAACTTCACTTCTAATGATTTAAAAAAAACAAAATGAATACCCTCTATCTTTAAAAAAACCTTATAAAATATTTCATCATTATAATAATCCCATTATATTTGATAAAAATTAAAAAATTGAATGATGGCTTTTTGAAAATCAAATTCATCTAGCATTCATAAAAACGTTTCTTATGACGAATAAAAATTTATTTAAAAGAATAGTATTAATTGTTCTAGGCATATTAAGTTTCCAGCTCATTTTCTCGCAAGAAAATTATATTTCAGGATATGTAATTAAAAATAATTCTGATACTGTACATGGACTTATAGATTACAGGAACTGGAGTTACAACCCTAACACGATTAATTTTAAAAAGAATATGAAAGATGACCCTGTTTCATTTTCTCCGAATGACATAAAAGAATTTAAGGTTGGAAAAGAAATATATGTGAGCGGAACCATTAAATCTGAGATTTCTTCATCACAAACAAATCAGCTATCTTATGAATTTAGTATAAAAACAAAGGACCATAAAACATTTGTAAAAACCTTAATTCGTGGTAATAAAAGCTTATATTATTTTAAAAACATTGATGAAAAAGAGAATTTTTATATTAAACAAGATACTA
The DNA here is from genome assembly GCA_035421345.1 of Bacteroidales bacterium. Taxonomy (GTDB): domain Bacteria; phylum Bacteroidota; class Bacteroidia; order Bacteroidales; family CG2-30-32-10; genus DAOLWT01. The sequence goes on along the minus strand of DAOLWT010000037.1, from coordinate 7,129 downwards.
GTTTTGAATTATTAATTTACAAGAAATTCTTAACCACCAAAAATAGTAAGGACTTAATAACAGAGAATAAAAGATTCATAGGTCAATTAGCTATATACCTTGCCGATTGTAAGACAATACAAACTCAATTAAAAAATACAACATATAGTGAAAAAAGTTTAATGCGCCTTTTTGAATACTATTATAAATGTTCTTCCGTAGATATGAGTTTTAAAAAAGAAATTGAAAAAATAAAAATTAAATTTGGCGTATTTACTGGAATTTCAAGAACAACTCTCATTTTTAAAGGTGATGCCATATCGGATTATCTTGCCGCTGGATACGAACCTTCAATAAACCTTTGTTACGGGTTGTCTGTCGATTTGAATATGCCTAAAGATGCCAGAAAATGGTCTATTAAAAATGAAATTATTTATTCCAGCTTTTTAGTTAAAGGAAATTATTTGGATTATCAAAATGAAAACCAATATAGTACAACCAAAACCGAAATTGGCTATACATTTTTAAAAATGAATAATTTAGTCCGTTATAAATATCCCGTTGGTCCTTTTTTACTATTTTTTAATGCAGGTTTAGCAAATGGATTTGTTATTAATGAAACAAACTATAAAATAAAAGAGACCAAATTTTATACAACAAACCATCTTGATGAAGGAGAAGCCATTCCATTTACTCGAAATCATGAATTATCGTATATTTTAGGTACCGGTTTATATTTTAAACGTTTTTCTTTGGAATATCGGTTTGAAAAAGGAAATGGCATATCAAACACAACAAAAATAAGTTCCAAAACAAATAGAAACTATTTATTACTTGGATTTAGATTTTAAAACAATAACAAACTGAAGCCAAAACTACTATTTAGTAAAATATGAAATATTTTATTCTATTCTTTTTTCTTTATATATACACAAACCTCTTTTCGCAGAATTTTCCATTTCCTCTGCATTATCAGTATATATCGGAATCTATTAAACCGAATAATCATACCCAAACACAATTGGATGCTGATGTTACTTCATTTTATAACAGTTGGAAGGTTAAGTATTTTAAAAACAATTGTGGCGCAAACCAATATTATGTTTGGTTTGGTGATAATGACCCAAATGCAATTTGCGTTTCCGAAGGACAAGGCTACGGAATGATTATAGCTGCTTACATGGCCGGTTATGATGCTGAGGCAAAAATAATTTTCGATGGTTTGTATAATTTCTATAAAGCACATCCAAGCGAAATTAACAACAATCTAATGGCATGGCAACAAGGAACATCTTGTAACGACATTAACGGTGTGAATGCAGCCACCGATGGCGATATGGATATAGCTTATGCCCTATTATTAGCTGACAAACAATGGGGAAGTTTAGGAAGCATTAATTATTTACAGGCAGCAACCAACATAATAAATGCTATTATGAGCAATGAAATAAATGCTAACACATATTCTATTATGCTTGGTGATTGGGCAACATCAAGTAACTATTATAATGCAACACGTCCATCTGATTTTATGCCCGACCATTTTAGAGCATTTTATAGTTCAACGTCAGATAATAAATGGAAGCAAGTAATTGACAAATGCTACACTATTGTTAGTACAATACAAACAAATCAAAGTTCTACAACAGGGCTATTACCCGATTTTGTTATAAATTGTAATACGACTCCTATTCCGGCATTGTCCAATTTTTTGGAAGGAGAAAACGATGGGGATTACAACTACAATTCCTGCAGAGTGCCATGGCGGCTTGCGACCGATTTTCTAATTACAGGTGAACCACGTTCTAAAACAGCCGTGAATAAGATAAATACCTGGATTAAGAGTCATACCTCCTCCAACCCTGCAAATATCTTTTCGGGATATACATTAAGCGGTGGTAATATTTCGGGTAATAATTACAGTGCCCCCTCTTTTATAGGTCCTTTTGCAGTAGGTGCAATGCTCGACAACACAAATCAAACATGGCTAAATGAAACGTACGATTATTTAATTGCTCAAAATTTGGCCGATAATACCTATTTTGGAAATACCTTAAAAATGCTTTGTCTTATTGTATTATCGGGTAATTACTGGCCTCCTTATTCCGTTACAGATATCGAAAATTATAAAAATAATTTTAGGTTAACTATTTCCCCAAATCCGGCACACAATACTATTTCAATCAACACAACTTATAATGCCACTATAGAAATTACAACTATTCAAGGACAAATTTTGAAGACTATTAAAAACAGCGACAAAAACACAATAGTTGATATAAATAATTTATCAAAAGGAGTTTATATTATAAAAGCAATAACGGATAAAGAAATTGCAACAAAGAAATTTATAAAAGAGTAAGAACTATTGATAATGAGTGTTTGTATAAAATATTTTAATTAACCAAATATGGATAGCACTATAAGTAAACCGGTAAGTAACCCAAAACTGAAATTCAAAATTCAACGAATTATTGCAATTTTTTCTTTTTTTATTTTTGTCGGTAAATTAATTGCTTATTTTCTAACTAATTCTGTTGGTATATTAACTGATGCTCTTGAAAGTATCGTTAATGTGGTAACAGGATTTATTACCCTTTATAGTATTTATGTTGCAATTAAGCCAAGAGATGAAAACCATCCTTTTGGTCATGGAAAAGCCGAATTTTTATCAGCATCTGTTGAAGGATTTCTAATTATTATTGCAGGTATCATCATAATTATTGAAGCCATAAAACGGTTTTTTTTCCCAATGGAAATTACCCAATTAGATATAGGTATTTATATTGTTGCCATTGCAGGTTTATTAAATTATTTAATTGGTTGGTATAGTATTAAAATTGGTAAAAAGAATAATTCTATTGCATTAATATCAGGGGGGAAACATTTACAGTCCGACACCTATTCATCAATAGGGTTAGTGCTAGGGTTAATTTTATTATATTTTACCAAATTGGCATGGTTAGATAGTTTGATTGCGCTTATTTTCGCTACAATTATTATAATAACCGGTTTAAAAATACTTAAAGAAACTACATCAAACTTAATGGACGAAGCCGATTTCAAATTAATTGAACAGTTTGGGAATGTGATTGAAAAAAACAAAACCGATGAATGGATTGATATTCACAATTTTAAACTAGTTAAATATGGAAATGTTTTTCATATAAATTGTGATTTAGTTTTACCATGGAATACGAATTTATCGGATGCTCATAATGAAGGAGAAAAATTAAAAGCACTATTAATATCAAATTTTTCAGAAGATATTGTTTTCAATTTGCATACAGATGAATGTTTTAAGCATTATTGCAAGCATTGCAAAATTGAAAATTGCAAAGAGCGAACAGCGAAGTTTGAAAATCAACTAAATTTTGATATTAACCGATTTACAAAAGAAAGAATAGAAAATATTACGCACTAATTAGTTCGTAAATTTCTTAAGCACGTCCTTCACCATATCCTTATGCACCATTATATTCATCATTTTAAGTTTAATATAATCTTCATGATAAAAATAATATCCGAAATTTTTACTGTCTTTGCCTGCATTACGAGAGCCGGCACCGGAATCTTTTATTAAAAACCAGGTAATCCCATCTTTTTCATAATACCCTACGATATGTATTCCATGATCGTCGGTGGTAGATTCGTTGCTAAAGCGAAACTGACGTGCGTTTTCATCGATATACTCGGATGGAATATCGAAAGTAGGAATAACACCTACTTGCATATCCGATTCGTAACCGGGTTCAGAAACATCGCCTCCAATAGCCATGGTATAACCATTTTTAATAGACGTTTTAACGATGTTCATAAACACATCTAAAGGCACATTATAATAATCATCGGAATTCCACCAGTTATCGGGAACATCGTATTCCGCTTTGGTATAATACGATTTCTCCATTAACGACATAACACTAATATAATCGTCGGGATTAATTTTAATTATATTATTTAAATATTCTAAAGGCGAAATTTGTTTTCCATCAACCATAATAGTTGTAGGAGGCGCTCCCATATATGAATTAAGAATAGATTTAACCGTAGCAAGCACAATCTCTTCATTCCAAGTATTCGATGCTTTTACTGATTTCAAATATGCAAGAAGCTCTTCATACATTACTGCATGATTCTGGATTGTCTGTCCTGGTAACATTCCGGTATAATCCGATTCGGGAACAATGCCATATTTTTTCCACATGCGGGTTACGGCGTTTGCTTCTGAGCCTTCAGCAAAAGCAGATGTTCCTTTCATCTTCACGTACTCTTTAGCTCTTTCAATATATTCGTAATATACAGTATGCATTTCGGAGAGTTTAACTTCTTTTTTATATAAGCGATAAACTTCCGACTCGAGGAAAGAGGTAGTTGAATAACTCCAACACGTATTTGTATTCCCTTGCGAAATAGGAGGAGTAGACCAGTAACGGGTATATAAATCGGTGGAGTTAGGAATATCCATTCCGGTAAAATCCATTTTAAAACGTTTTTTCGATTTAGTAGTTGTGGCTATAGCTTCGTAATCATCAATTCCTTTTAATATGGTATTTTGATAATAACCGGGGTTATATTCTTTAAATATAGCTTTATCTTTAGTGGAAGTATTCTGCGAAAAAACAGAGAAAGAAAGTACGAGTAATGTAACTATTAATATCTTTTTCATATTTACGAATTTATATTTTAACAAATATAAAAAATAATTCCTACCAACAATAATCTGTCAAAATCTTTACACTTTTAAAAATAATAATTACTTTTATTTACATTTGAATTAATAATATTAATATTTTATCATTTTAAACCTATATTTATGAAAACCAAAAGCAAAATTATTTACTCATTGTGTTTCGCGCTAATGACTTTGGTAGTAGTTTCTTCGTGTAAAAAAGATGATTCTGCCAACGATGAAAATAATCCAATCAATCCGAATAGTGGTGTTACGATTGATTCCGATGTTCAGTTTACAGGGGTTATCAACGAATCAAATGTAAGTATTACTTTGTCAAATATAGGTGATTTAGTAAATGGAGCAGACAATCAGATTTCTCCAAACCCCGATACGAGCTATTTTAAATACGATATCTATATGTGTAATAATGATAACACCGTAGCTATTCAAATAAAAAAAGGAACATTAAAAAGTATTACAGGATACCCTGACAACAATATGTTTCAAGCTTTTTTCCCAAGCGGAAATTATGCTTATTCTGTTGAAGCAGTTAAAGGGATAGAAATCATTTATTGGGATGCTAATCAAAAAGAATGGAGCACCTCGATGGGTTCGGCTAATCAGAGCGGAAAAACCTTTACCATTGACGCATCACGTGATGAAGGGAATGATTACGTCAAGATAAAGGCTTTATTTAGTTGTAATCTATACGATGCATCAGGAAATTCAATCACCTTAACAAATGGAGTATTTGTTGGTTACTTTTGTAATATGTAAACTTCCTTAAAGCTTTTAAATTATATAACAATCATATTTTTCTTATCGGTAATTTTTTCACAATAATGACAGCGAAGTTTTACTTCTTCTTTATCGATAAGATTAAATTTAGTTTCTACTTTTTCGTGATTGGTAATACAATTCGGGTTAAAGCATTTAACAATCCCCTGAACATCATCAGGAAGTTCTACTACTTGTTTACTCGTTATTTGGTAATCTTTAATAACAATTAATGTTGCTTTAGGGGCTACTAATGCAATTTTATTTATTTCGCTATTTTTAAAAAATTTATTTTTAACTTTTATGATGCCTTTTTTTCCGTATTTCTTACTTTCGAGATTAGTTCCAAACAATACCATATCGTCCGATTCTTCTAGATTTAATATTTTAATAACCTGAAAAACGTTTTTAGATGGTATATGATCGATTACAGTTCCGTTTTCGATGGCTGATACAATAAATTCTTTTCTTGTTGTCATTTTAATCCGAGTATTGAGGTTAATAAAGCTTGTCTTACATACACTCCGTTTAGAGCTTGTTGAAAATAATATGCACTTTTATTATCATCCACATCTTCGTTTATTTCGTTTACTCTAGGGAGTGGGTGCATAATGCGTAGGTTTGATTTCATATTTTGAAGCATATCATTTTTCAAGATATAGGAGTTTTTAATTTTTTCATAATCCATCGGATCCGAAAATCGTTCTTTTTGTATTCGGGTCATATATAAGATGTCAACATTGGGAATAACTTCTTCTATATTTGTTGTTTGAAAATATTCCAGGTTATTTTCTTTTATATGAATTTTAACAGAGCTGGGAAGCTTTAATTCGAGCGGGGATACAAGCGAGAATTTGCAATTAAACTGCGAAAGTGCTTGTACCAAGGAATGAACAGTACGACCGTATTTTAAATCACCTACAAATGCTATATTTAAGCCATTTAATTTACCTTGTGTTTTTCTAATAGAATAAAGATCTAAAAGACATTGAGTAGGATGCTGATTAGCGCCATCGCCGGCATTAATAACAGGCACATGAGAAACTTCGCTGGCAAAACGGGCAGATCCTTCTTTCGGGTGCCTCATAACAATAACATCCGAATAATTAGCAACCGTTTTAATTGTATCGCGTAAAGATTCTCCTTTTTGAACGCTTGTACTTGAGGTATCAGAGAATCCAATAATTTTTCCACCCAAATAAGAGGCGGCACTTTCAAAACTCAAACGAGTTCTTGTTGAAGGTTCAAAAAACAACGTAGCTACAACGTAATTCTCTAACAAACGTTGTCTTGGATTTTTTTCAAAATCTTCAGCAATATCGAGAATTCGTAATTGTTGTTCTTTTGTGTAATCGTTAATAGAAATTAAACTTCTGTTTTTCATGTTTGTTATATTGATTTTAATTAGTGTTTCATCTTTATTAAATTTTAGAGAAGCTTAAATCATTTTTAAAAAAATGATAAAAAAAAAGGCGACTATTGTCGCCTTTTAAAAAATTTATGAACAGCATGCACATCCAGATTTTTTGGATAGCTTGTGTTTTTTAACAAACTCACAAATTACGTTTTCAAGATCTGGTTTTCCAATTTCTTGTAGTTCGTAATCTACTTTTGTGCAAGGTTTCTTAATTTTAATAATTCGTTGCAAATCTATTGGTGTTGCAATAACAACTGAATCGCAATCGGTATTATTAATTG
>DAOLWT010000036.1:0-12554 GCA_035421345.1 Bacteroidales bacterium | reverse complement strand
TACGCGTATATTTACTCTTTTACGAAGCGATAAAACCATGGAAGAAATGTGTTGTGCAATGCGCATTCGTTCTTCCAAATCTTTATTAATAAGACGTTCGTCGGAAACTGGAAAATCTGTTAAGTGGATTGATTCCGCTTTAAATCGGGACGAAACCTTGTTTAAATCTAAAAATAATTGGTCACTAAAAAACGGTGCTATTGGCGATGATAGTTGTGCTAGCGTTTCCAAGCATGAATATAATGTTTGATAAGCAGATATCTTATCGAGAGTATATTCTCCTTTCCAGAATCTACGTCTACATAAACGAACATACCAATTGCTTAAATGTTCATCAACAAATTCGGAAATATATCTTCCTGCTTTTGTTGGTTCATATTCTGCGTAAGCGTCATCTACATTTTTAATTAACGAATGTAATAACGATAAAATCCATTGGTCAATTTCAGGACGTTTTTCAATAGATATCTCTGGTTCCGAATAACAAAAACCATCTATATTGGCATAAATAGAAAAGAAGGTGTAGGTGTTATAAAGTGTGCCAAAAAATTTCCGTTGTACTTCTTGTACGCCTTCCTTATCAAATTTTAAGTTATCCCAAGGTTGTGAGTTCGTAATCATATACCATCGGGTGGCATCGGGTCCGTATTTTTCGATTGTTTCAAATGGATCTACCCCATTTCCAAGTCGTTTCGACATTTTATTTCCTGCTTTGTCGAGAACCAATCCATTCGAAATAACGTTTTTAAATGCAACCGAATCAAAGAGCATGGTGGCAATAGCGTGAAGTGTAAAAAACCACCCTCTTGTTTGATCAACCCCTTCGGCAATAAAATCGGCCGGAAAATAGGTGTTTAAAGTGTCTTTATTTTCAAAAGGATAATGAAACTGTGCATATGGCATAGACCCCGAATCAAACCATACATCAATTAAATCGGGTTCACGAAACATTTTTTTACCGGAATCGGATACTAAAATAATATCATCTACATAAGGTCGGTGAATGTCGAAAGCACTATAATTTTCTTTCGTGAAATTAGAAGGAATAAAAGTTTTTAAGGGGTTTTCATTCATAAACCCTGTTGCTACAGATTTTTCAATTTCAACTTTTAATTCCGCTACCGATCCAATAATTATTTGTTCGGTTTTATCTTCCGATGTCCATACAGGTAAGGGAATCCCCCAGAATCGGGAGCGAGAAAGATTCCAGTCAACCAAATTTTCGAGCCAGTTTCCAAAACGTCCGGTACCAGTAGATTCGGGTTTCCAATTAATCGTTTTATTCAACGCAAGCATTCTTTCTTTTAAAGCAGTTGTTTTTATAAACCAAGAATCAAGTGGATAATACAAAATGGGTTTATCAGTACGCCAACAATGAGGGTATGAATGTTCGTATTTCTCGGCTTTAAAACATTTATTTTCTTTCTTCAATTTAACAACAATGTCAATATCTACATTGGTTTCTTTTCCAGAAGGATCATACTCAGGTTTTACATATCGTGTGGCAAATTCACCCATATTTTCTGTAAAACGTCCTTGTTTATCAACAAGGGTTAATGCTCCAATTTTAAAAAGCCGATTCATCCTAAAATCGTCGGCACCAAAGCTGGGAGCAATATGTACAATTCCTGTTCCATCTTCGGTAGTAACAAAATCGCCTATTACAACCCGAAAAGGATCTCCTTCTTCAGGCTGAACATAAGGCAAAAGCTGTTCGTAGCGAATGTTTTCCAGTTCTTTTCCTTGAATTTCGGCAATTATTTCAAAAGGAATATTTTTTTGTCCGTTTTCGTAATCAGCTAGTTTTAATTCAGCATTTTTTTCAGGAAAATGAACATGCATTAAATCTTTTGCACAAATTACGGTAATGGGCTTATTTGTATATGTGTTGTATGTTTTAATAATAACATACGAAATGTTTGCTCCAACCGCCAATGCAGTGTTGGAAGGCAATGTCCAAGGGGTTGTGGTCCATGCTAAAAAGAAAAGATCCCCATGTATATTTTTAAATAATTTTTCTGATTTCTCGTTGCGCACAACTTTAAATTGGGCAATGGCCGTAGTATCTTTAACATCTTTATAACAACCCGGAAGGTTTAATTCATGCGAACTAAGACCGGTTCCGGCGGCAGGAGAATATGGTTGAATCGTATATCCTTTATATAACAAGTCTTTTTGGTGTAATTGTTTTAGTAAATACCATACCGATTCAATATATTTATTTTCGAAAGTGATATACGGTTCATTTAAATCTACCCAATAACCCATTTCTTTGGTTATTTCATCCCACTGGTCTTTGTACTTCATTACTTCTTTCCGACAAGCGTTGTTGTAATCCGCTACCGAAATGGTTTTTCCAATATCTTCTTTGGTAATTCCAAGCGTTTTTTCTACCGCAATTTCAATAGGTAGTCCGTGGGTATCCCATCCGGCTTTTCTTTTTACTTGAAAACCTTTTAATGTTTTATATCTACAAAAAATATCTTTAATGGAACGTGCCATAACATGGTGAATTCCGGGCATGCCATTGGCCGAAGGAGGTCCTTCAAAAAACACAAATTGTGGTTTGCCTTCTCTAAGAGCAATACTTTTTTCAAAAATATTTTCTTTTTCCCAGAATGTGCGAATATTTTTTCCGGTTTGCGTAAGATTAAGCTGCTTGTATTCTGCGTATTTTTGTTTCATTTCAGTCGGTTATAAAATAAGATAAAGTTTGCAAAGGTATAAAAAAGCAACAAATTTTTAAAAATAGGTTTTATAGATATGTTTTAATACCGAAAACATATATATCAGCGATATTACTATTGTAAAATTTAAAATTTCCGTTGGATTATTTTAAATTTTACAATTGGTATAACAAATGTAAAATGTTAATATTTTATTAATTTAGCATTTCTAATTTAGAAGTTGACCATTGATAAATAAAGAATCCATACAAAATATAATTGAAACCGCTCGTATAGAAGAGGTAATAGGGGATTATATTTCCTTAAAGAAAAGGGGCGTCAATTTATTGGGACTTTGTCCGTTTCATACCGAAAAAACGCCGTCTTTTACTGTTTCTCCAACCAAAGGAATATATAAATGTTTTGGTTGTGGAAAATCAGGAAATGCAGTCAATTTCTTAATGGAACACGAGCATCTTTCTTATCCTGATGCGTTGCGATATTTGGCTAAAAAATATTTTATAGAAATAGAAGAAGATAAAGAGAAACCTTCTTCCTTCCAATCACAAGCAGAAAACGAGAAAGAAAGCATGTTGCATTTGACTTCTTTCGCACAACAATTTTTTACCAAAACATTATTAGAAACACCCGAAGGAAAAGCCGTAGGACTTTCATATTTTAAAGAAAGAGGATTCGATGAAAAAACAATCGATAAATTTCAATTAGGTTATAGTCCGCAGGCATGGGATGGCCTTACTGCCAGCGCTATTGAGAATGGTTACCAAAAAGAATATCTCATTCAAACAGGCTTGTCTATACAAAAAGAAGATCGCTTCTATGATCGTTTCCGAGAACGAGTTATTTTTCCTATTCATAATATATCGGGAAGAGTTATTGCTTTTGGCGGAAGAACATTATCAACGGAAAAAACAATTCCTAAATATGTAAATTCGCCCGAATCACCTATTTACCATAAAAGCAATGTGCTGTATGGTATTTTCTTTGCTAAAAGCGCCATTATTGCTCAAAATAATTGTTATTTAGTAGAAGGCTATACCGATGTAATTTCGTTGAATATGGTCGGTATCGAAAATGTAGTCGCTTCTTCCGGCACGTCGTTAACAGTAGAGCAAATAAGATTAATTCGAAGATACACCCCTAATATTACTATTCTGTACGATGGGGATGCTGCCGGTATTAAGGCATCTTTCCGTGGAATAGATATGATATTAGAAGAAGGGATGAATGTAAAAATAGTCTTATTCCCAAATGGAGAAGACCCCGACTCTTTTGCACGTAAAAAAAGACCACTCGAAGTTCGTGATTTTATTAAACAACAGGCAAGCGATTTTATTACGTTTAAAACAAAATTACTCACCGCCGAAACCGCCAACGACCCTATTAAAAAGGCAAACCTCATTAAAGAAATTGTAGGAAGTATCGCAATTATACCCGATGAAATAATTCGGTCTGTTTATATACGCGAATGTAGTGCTGCTATGAAAATGCAGGAACTAACATTGATTAATGAATTAAATAAGCTTCGTAGGAACAAATCATTAAAAAAATCTGCGGAAATAGCCGAAGATCAAGAAATATCGACCGGAACAGAATATTTCCCGCAAGAAAATTATGAAATAGAAGAAGATAATACAAAAAACCTTGAAAATGAAATCATCTCTTTTCTTCTGAATTCTGGAAAAGAAAAAATAAATGTAGGGTTAACGGATGAAAACGGACAAACAAACGAAGAAGAAATATTCTTGGCGGTATATATTATAGACGAATTAAAAAAAGATGATATTCGGTTTCAAGATCCAATATTGCAACAAATTTTAGACGAATATGAAATAAAAATAAAAGAAGGAATGGTGCCCGATGCGAAGTATTTCATCAATCATTCGAATCGGGAAATGTCATCTGCAATTATCGACATTGAATCTAATAATTCGCAGCATCAGCTTGCTAATTGGAATAAACATCGAATAATGGTAGTAAAAGAAGAAGATGATTTAATCAAATCGATGCTTAAAAAAATTATTAAATTAAAGTTAAGTATTGTTTCGAAAATGATAAATAAAATAATGGAAGATATGAAGAAACAAACAACAGACGATGAATTACAGCGTTCGCAACAAGAATATATGAAATTAAAAAATTTACAAAAACATTATGCAGAAACACTTTCTATTATAGTTTTAAAATAAAAGGGAGCGTAGTTAAAATAGGAAAATAAACACAATCATTTGTAGAAATACCGTAATTATTGATTAAATTTGTAAAAAATGAAATACAATGATTAAAAATAAAAATATGGGCTCAGTAGATAGAATAATTCGACTAATTATTGCTATTGTATTTTTAGTTTTAATAATGCTAGGAGTTATTAAAGGAATAGGAATTATAGTAACTTCAATAATAAGTGCATTTTTTATTTTCACCCTTATATTTAGCTATTGCCCACTGTATGCATTAGTCGGTATACATACCCTTAGAACAAAATCGGGAGTAGATATATAATAGGTTTTATAAATTATTTCTTTTTTTTAGAAAAAAAGTGCGTAGTATTTCTGCACATTCTTTTTCTAAAACACCTCCTATTACTATTGTTGTTGGATGTATTATTTTATTCGAATATTTCGAGAAGCCTCTTTTTTCATCTTTAGCTCCATATACAATTTTACTTATTCTTGTCCAGTACGAAGCACCGGCACACATTACGCAAGGCTCTAGGGTAACATAAAGAATACAATCGGTTAAATATTTTCCGTTAAGATGGTTTGCAGCCGATGTAAAAGCTTGCATTTCCGCATGGGCAGTAACGTCGGTTAATCGTTCGGTATAATTAAAAGAACGAGCTATTATTTTATTTTGACAAACAATAACAGCACCTATAGGGATTTCCTCTTCTATGAATGCCTTTTGAGCTTCTTTCATAGCTTCTTTCATGAAAAATTCATCGGAATATGCTAAACTCATTTTATAAGGGAATTATATTATATAAACAAAATGTAAAATTATATGAATGCAACGTATTAATATATTAAAAATAAAAAATTCTCTTTTAAAATCATTTTTCCCTCATTTTTCCTCAAATTTTTTCAAAAATAAGATAAATTTAGCATTAAATAAATAGGAAATAAAAAAAATAGCATTAAAAAATAAATATAACATATTGTAAATAAATATGATATAAACAATAAAGGATATAAACAATCACATTTATGCTGAAATAATGGGAAAGATAAAAATATAAATTATGTAAATAACAGAAAAACAAGAATATACAAATTGTTAAAAAAAAAAGTATTAAAAAATGTTAATAATTTTGTAAACATTTATATATTTGTCCAATTCATTAAAGAATGATAACGAAAATTAAACACCAAAATTATTTTTTAACTAAAAACTACAAAGTATGAGAAAAATTATCCTATTAATGGGAACATTTCTTTTGTGCTCATCTATGCTGCTTGCCCAAAAAACAATAACGGGTAAGGTAACAGGCACTGAAGATGGGAGTGCGCTACCTGGAGTAACGGTCGCAGTAAAAGGCACAACAACCGGTACAATAACAGATTTGGAAGGTAATTATAAAATTACCGTACCTGCAGGATCAAACACATTGGTATTTACCTTTGTGGGAATGAAAACGCAGGAAGTAGAAATTGGAACCAAAACAAGTGTTGATGTCGCACTTGAACCCAGCGCTACACAATTGGAAGGCGTTGTTGTAACAGCACTTGGTATTTCCCGTGAAAAGAAATCCCTAGGATATGCAGTACAAGATGTAAAAGGAGAGGAATTAACAAAAGCGAAAGAAAACAATATTGTTAACTCACTTAGTGGTAAAGTTTCTGGTATTCAAGTTACCAATTCTTCCGGTGGTGTGGGTGCTTCTTCTCGTATTGTTATTAGAGGAGCAACTTCTTTAAACAAATCTACAGAACCTTTATTCGTTGTGGATGGTGTTCCTGTAAATAATAAAGAATTTGGAAGTGGAGATGGTTTTGGTGGTGCCAATAGAGGAAATGGAGCTGCCGATATTAATCCCGACGATATTGAAAGTGTTACTGTATTAAAAGGTGCAAACGCAGCAGCTATGTACGGTTCACAAGCAGGAAATGGAGTTATTCTTATTACTACTAAATCGGGTTCTTTAAGCTCGAAAAAAGGAAAATCGATGGGAATCGAAGTAGGTAACTCAACGATGTTTGAAAAACCATTAAGACTTCCTGATTATCAAGATAAATTCGGACAAGGTGCTGAAGGTGTATTTTCGTATGTTGATGGTGCAGGTGGTGGAATAAAAGACGGTGTTGATGAAAGCTGGGGTCCAAAATTGGATGTTGGTTTAATGATACCTCAGTACAATTCACCTAAAGATGGAGCCGGTAATTATACTCCTACACCTTGGATTTCTGCTCCCGATAACGTGAAAGATTTTTTAGAAACAGGAGTAACTACAACTACTAATTTTGCATTACAAGCTGGTACAAACACCGCTAATTTTCGTTTAGGTTATACAAACCTTTATCAAAAAGGGATGCTTCCTAATACTAACTATAAGAAAAATACCATAAATATAGGAGGTGTTGCTAGTCCTGTTGAAAAACTAACTATTAACGGAAACGTAAGTTATGTAATGGCAAATAGTGATAACATGCCTAGTGGAGGATATGATGCACAAAACGTAATGCAACAATTTATTTGGGCTGCTCGTCAAGTGTATTATCCCGATTTAAAAAATTATACAAATCCCGATGGCTCAAAATATAATTGGAATTATAATTTCCACAATAATCCTTATTTTACCCTCTACGAAAATTTAAATACAATAGATAGAGATAGAATAACAGGAAGTACAAAAATAAGCTATCAAGTATTAAAGAATTTAAATGTATTCTTAAGAACAGGGATGGATGCTTATAATAACTTAAATACAGCCAGAGCTGCTTGGGGCGATATGGACAATCCTTATGGATATTATAACGAACAACTTTCTACATTTAAACAAATTACAAACGATTTTATTGCGTTGTATGATACTAAATTTTCGGAAGATTTTACATTAAATGCTACATTCGGTGGTACTCGTAGAAACGAAACAACACACTTAACTGCTGGTTATGCAGACGAACTCGCAATTAAAGGCTTATACACCATCGCTAATTCCAAAATTCCAATTGTTTCAACTAGTAGAATTGAAAGAAAAGCGGTTAATTCTTTATATGCAAGTGCATCTTTAGGATATAAGAGTGCATTATATTTCGATGTTACATTTCGTAATGACTGGTCAAGTACTTTGCCTGCCGAAAATAATTCTTATCCCTATCCTTCATTTAGTTTGAGTAGTATCTTTACCGATTTATTAAAAATGGAATCGAAAACCTTAACTTATGCAAAAGCTAGAATTAGTTGGGCTCAAGTAGGAAACGATACAGATCCGTATAAGTTATTACCTATATTTGCATTCGGAAGTCCATGGAGTGGAGGTGAAATTTCTAAAACATTAACGGTTCCTAATACTTTACCTAATAGTACATTAAAACCAGAGAAAACAACATCTATAGAAGGTGGTATTGAATTAAAATTCTTTATGAACAGAGTAAGCTTAGATATGGCTTATTATAATAATAAAACAATCGACCAACTTCTAACCATTCCTGTTTCTGCTGCTTCAGGATATTTAGCTAAAAGTATCAATGCCGGTAGAGTTGATAATGATGGAATAGAAATAACCTTAGGTGCTACTCCTTTTGAATCGGCTAATGGATTTAACTGGACTATAAACTTTAATTTTGCAAAAAATAATAATGAAGTGGTTGAATTAACTGATGGTGTTGAACAAATTGATTTAGGCACCTATTGGGATTTAAAAGTTATAGCAAAACCAGGAGAACCAATGGGTGTTCTTTGGGGTGCTGATTTTGCAAGAGATGAAAATGGAAATATTATTCATGAAAATGGAGTTCCTGTTCAAGGCGACCCTACTAACCTAGGAAATTATCAACCTGATTTTACAGGCGGTATTAATAATGAATTCTCATTTAAGAAAATTACAGCAAGTTTCCTTGTTGATGTTCATAAAGGAGGAAGCATTTATTGTATGACAAATTCATGGGGACGTTATGCTGGTGCACTCGAAGAAAGTTTAATTGGTAGAGAAGGTGGTATTGTTGGTGTGGGTGTAAAAGACGATGGTACCGGAAAATATGTAACCAACGACGTTGTTGTTACAGCCGAAGAATATAACCATGCCGCTTTTGCTAACAATATTCCTGCCGGAAGTATTTTCGATGCAACCTATATAAAATTACGTGAAGTGAAAGTAGGTTATACAATTAAAAAAATTGCCGGATTTAGTTTTAAAGGTCTAGATATTGCCCTTGTTGGAAGAAATTTAGCTCTTTTATTCAGCAAAATTCCACATGTTGATCCGGAAACTTCTTTCAATAGTAGTCTTACTCAAGGTATTGAATTTGGACAAATTCCTTCAGCAAGAAGCTTCGGTTTTAATGTTAGTGTGAAATTATAAAAAAATAATAATGAGATATATGAAAAAAATTGGAATAGTTGGACTTGCAGTTATATTTGCTGCATTCCTGATGATATTCAACTCCTGCAAAAAAGATTTTGAAGAAATTAATACAGATCTTAATAACCCAGGATTAGATAAAGCTGCTCCCGATATGTTACTTACTAATATTATTGAAAGTTTATCGGATCGCGTTCACGAAATATTTTTAGGTGAAGAAATGGGCAATTGTTGGGCACAACACGAAGCCAAGGTTCAATATACCGATGAAGATCGTTATATTTACCGTATGTCTGTAGTTAATAATTCATGGTCTAGTTTTTATGCTGTAAGTGGCATGGATGCGCATACCTTATATAACTATGCACATGATAAAAATCTTTACCATTATAAAGGAATATCTCTTATTTTAAAAGGATATATTGCTTCTCTTATGACAGACCTTTGGGGCCCGATTCCATATAGCGAAGCATGGACAGGCGAAAACACACTTCCTAAATATGATACACAAGAATCTATTTATAGAGATGTTATCGCTAAACTAGAAGAGGCAAATACTTTATTAAAAGGACCAGCCGGACCAGACGAAGAAATAGCTGGAGATATAATGTATAATGGTGATTTAGAAAGATGGCAAAAATTTGCTAATTCTTTAAAATTAAGGTTGTTACTTAGAATGGCCGAAAAAGATGTTGCTTTCGTAACTGCCGAAATGACTAAAATGTTAGTTACTTCTCCAACAGACTATCCTATTTTTACTAGCAATTTTGATAATGCACAATTGAATTACTTAGGTTCTTCACCAAATAATCACCCAATTAACGAAAATCGTAAAACCCGTGATGACCATAGAGTGAGTAAAAAACTGGTTGATACAATATATAAAAATGCTCCTTATGGTGATTATAGAATTGCAATTTTTGCTGATATAGCCCCTGGAAAGGGTGATTTTATTGGTTTACCTAACGGACTTACTTCTTCGCAAGCTGCTTCATATAACGAGAATGGTATTAAAAACACTTCCAAAATTGGAAGCTATTTTACAAAAGCAACAGCTCCCGGTATGTTAATGAGTTATGCTGAACTGCAATTTATTCTAGCTGAATCTGTTTTAGCAGGATATGTTACAGGAAAGGGTGTAACTGATGCAGAAGCTTATTATAAAGAAGGTATTTTTGGTTCATACAATCAATTTGGAGATGAATTTTTAACTATAATAGCAAATACATTTTTTAGTGCACAAAATCCAATGCCTGCTGGTTTAACACTTGATGATTTTGCACAGGATTTTTATGATAATGATGCTTTCCCATGGAGTACCGATCCAGTAATGGCTTTAAAAAGAATTCAAATACAAAGATGGGTAGCTTCTTTCGACCAAGGTTTACAAAGCTGGATTGAATGGAGAAGAACAGGACAACCTGAAATTAAAGCAGGTGCTGCTGCTGCAAATGGTGGAAAAATACCACAACGTTTTGCTTATCCTTCCGATGAATCGGCTAGAAATGAAACAAACTATAAAGCAGCTGTAACATTATTAGGTGGCCCTGATGATTTAAATACCAGAGTTTGGTGGGATGTAACAGAAAATAATTAATAAGTAATAAAAGTAATAATATTAAAAAAATTAATATATGAAATCAAACATAAAAGTTTTTCTATTGATTTTTAGCATGCTCGGACTGTTTGCATGCAACAAATCGGAAGACCTTGTATCAGACGGTGCAAAAGAAGGAGGGCTGGTTTCTGCTACGGGAAGTGTTCCGTATAAACTAGGCGCAACCCCCAAGGTAGATATTAAGTTATCTATACCGTTGGGTCCCGGTGTTGTTTCTATTAAAGTATACAATAAATACTTTGCTGAAAGTATTGGAAAAGAATCCGATAAAGTTTTAATGACAACAGTTAGTATTGGATCTGTAAATGCTTCTGCAGCTACAGATAAAATGCTTTCTATTGTTTATACTGATCTTATTAAAGATATATTAGTTGATGGCGTAGCACTTCCTACTGACGAAACACTTCTTCCAATAGGTGATTATTGGGAATTGTATTATGTTAGTGTGTTGGAAGATGGAAGAGAAGTACTAAATAATAGTACTACTAAAATTGCAGTAGCTAATATTTATGCAGGTTATTACCAGTGTGAAGGAACTTTTGTTCACCCAACAGCTGGAGCAAGACCTATTGATGAACAAAAATTCCTTACACCTTTATCAGCTTATTCATGCAGAGTAAATGCAGGTGATTTAGGAGCTTTCGGATATAATGTTGTTATAACAGTTGATCCTGCAACAAATTTGGTGTCTTTCTCAGGTGGAGCACCTGTTGATATGTTTGCAAATACCGATTCTGTATCTCGTTACGATCCGGCTACCGGTATGTTCCATTTATTTTATTTCTACGTAGGTGCAGGTGGAAATAGAGTAATGGATGAACATTATACACCATTACCGTAATTAATTTTAGACTAAATATTAAGAGGCTGTCTCATAAGGACAGCCTTTTTTTTATTGTTAAAAAACAGTTTTCTTATACCAATTGCATTTATGTAAAAGCCAATAAATTGTGCCTTAACATCTATGTCATCGGCATTACCATTGTAAAATTTAATAGCACGCGTGGTCAGACAGAGCAGCAACGCTAATTTGCGGTATTTTTTTAAAAAATTAATTAATGCGTTGCGTGTCGAAGTCTGACCGAGTGTAGATAAAGCACGATAGTTAAGCATTTCGATAAATTATACAATTAAATTTATCTACGAGTGGTCCCACTTCGAAACGGACTCCTATCGTCGTCCTCCTACCATTGACGTATTCTACAAATGCTTAATATTGAATTGTTTGAAAATTTGTTTATTCTTTTTTTTCAAGAATACTATTTTAATTTAATTTCATTAAATAATTATTTTTTTTAGACCTTCCAAAAATTAGTTAAATGCGCGAAAGCCAGACGAATCCATGCCGTTCGGCAGGCAGGCGGCGAGGACAGGGAAAGCGTGAATGAAATTTTAATTAGAATTTTAGCAAAGCAGGCCGCTATTTCAGGTGGACTGTTACTTTGCTAAAAAATTCTTTTAAAATTTTAGAGCGGGAGGAAGCTTCGATTCGTCTAGATTTTTTTGTAACTTTTTTCATCAATGGAAAAAAGTTAAAATAAAAAAACCTTACTCCTTTTATATAACGTCATTACATATTGATTTTTTTGAAAATTATTAAACCTCTGTGTGACACCCCCCGAAATGCCCACATTACCATGTTCTCTGCGAACCTCGACATACCTATTTTTTTAATCGAAGTGAAGAATGGCCTTCAGAAAATTTTGATACAAAACAAGGTTCTGTTTTGTGC
>DAOLWT010000035.1:0-12684 GCA_035421345.1 Bacteroidales bacterium | reverse complement strand
CCGTCCCATTTAAGATTGAATTTGTCATTTGAGAATCTAACCCTCTGGGAGCAGCTATACAAGCAAATGCAAGCGCAAAAAAGAAAATAGCGATAAATATATTAAACATCCCTTTTTGTGCGTATTCCGTACATATTTCAACAACTTCGATAGATGATTTCGGATCTGCTTTTTTAGGTGCATTTGGATTTAGGTTAATATTCTTTTTAATATATTCAACTGCACGGAAAGCACCGGTTGTAACAGCTTGCGTAGAAGCTCCTGTAAACCAATAAATAACAGCACCTCCGAGAATAAATCCGAGAATTGTATATGGGTTTAATAAATTTAAAATAGATTCGGGAGAAACGCCGGTTGTTTTCTGTATCATTAAAATTAATGAAAAAATCATTGTTGTTGCACCTACAACAGCGGTTCCTATTAAAACAGGTTTTGCAGTAGCTTTAAACGTATTGCCTGCACCATCATTTGCTTCTAAATAATGTTTCGATTTTTCAAAATCGGGTTTAAAACCAAATTCTTTTTCTATTTCAGTGCTAATATTTGGATTTTCTTCTATAAGTGATAATTCATAAACCGACTGGGCATTATCTGTAACCGGTCCGTAACTGTCTACAGCAATGGTAACAGGTCCCATTCCTAACAAGCCAAACGCAACTAATCCGAAAGCAAAAATAGAAGGGTATACCATAATTTCATGTAAGCCAAATGTGCTCATAAAGTAGGCAACAAACATTAAAAAGAAGAATACCATTCCCATCCAGAAAGCAGAAAAATTACCGGCAACAAATCCCGAAAGAATTGTTAATGAAGGGCCTCCTTCGCGACCTGCAGAAACAACTTCCTGCACATGACCGGATTTGGGAGAAGTAAAAAATTTTGTAAACTCGGGAATTAGTGCTCCGCCTAATGTTCCACAACTAATAATAGTAGAAAGAATCCACCACATATCGGTGTTTCCATTTAAATCGGGAATCATGATATAGCTGGCAATAAATGTAACAAGAATTGAAAGAAGAGAAGTAATCCAAACTAAATTAGTTAAAGGTTTCTCAAAATCTAAATCTTCTTTATTTTTATATTTTGAAGAGCTTAGAGCTCCATTAATATAATATGCTACAACAGATGTTATTACCATTAAAATACGCATAAAGAAAATCCATGCTAATAATTTTACTTGTAGTAGAGCAGTCATGTCGATATCGCCAACAATTCCAACCGCTAACAGAATAAAAGAAACTAACGCCACACCGGTTACCCCATACGTTTCAAAGCCATCGGCAGTAGGGCCCACGCTATCACCGGCATTATCTCCGGTACAATCGGCAATAACTCCCGGATTTCTAGGGTCATCTTCTCCAATTTTAAAAACTACTTTCATTAAATCGGATCCAATATCTGCAATTTTGGTAAAAATACCACCAGCTATTCTAAGAGCTGAGGCACCTAATGATTCACCTATCGCAAAACCGATAAAACAAGCTCCGGCTAAATGTCCTGGCATAAGTAATAAAATTACCAACATCATAATTAATTCAATACACACCAACATTACACCTATGCTCATCCCTGCCTTTAAAGGAATATTTAAAAGGTTGAGTGGCTTCTTTTCTAATGAAGCAAATGCCATACGTGAATTAGCAAGTGTATTCATCCGAATTCCAAAAGCAGCAACAGAATACGATCCTAGTATTCCGATAACAGTCCATGCTAAAATTAATAATACCCCCCCTACACCAAACAATGCTTCTCCATCGTGCCCTTTTGCTAAAAACCCAAAATAGGCAGCAACAGATGCCCCAATAAAAAGAAAAAGAATCGCAATAAATTTACCTTGTTTTTTAAGATAGGCACTACATGTTTTATATATTACATCCGATACATCAAGCATTGCTTTATGGGCAGGCAGTTTTTTTACTTTCATAAACTGATAAAGGCCAAACAATAATCCTAATAAGCAGACTAAAAATCCCCAATACAATACATTTTCATTTTTAATTGCTTCCGGTACTTTTAAATCAGCTTCACTTGCAAATGTTACAAAAGGAAAAACAGTAAATAAAAAAATAGCAATCTTTTTCATATATATTTTATTTTATTTGATTTGATTAATTTATTTTGCAAAGATAAAAAAGTATTTGTATTCTAAAAATATGAAATAAGCTATTAAATATATATACATATCTATATCATTTAATAATTAAAAAAGACATTTAATAATTAAAAAAATAGTTTTACTTTTATAAACTTAAATTATTCGATGAATCAATGGATAAAATTAAACTCCGCATATTAGGGATTTCATACAGTCAAACTCAAACTGGAGCTTACGCTTTAATTTTAGTTGAAGATGAAGGAAAAAGAAGGCTACCTATTATTATTGGAAGTTTTGAAGCTCAATCAATTGCTATTGAGCTAGAAAACATGAAACCTACGCGCCCTTTAACGCATGACCTTTTTAAAATATTTACGGAAACGTTTGATGTAGTAGTTAAAGAAATTATTATCTATAAATTTGCAGAAGGTATTTTCTTTTCTAAACTTATATGCACTCAAAATAATAAAACCATGGAAATAGATTCACGCACATCTGATGCAGTAGCTATTGCATTGCGTGTTAATTGTCCAATATTTACTTACGAATCTATTTTAAACGCAGCTGGAATTATTATTGATGAAGAAAACCTTACAAACGAAAGCTCGTCTAGTTTAGATGAATTTAACGAGAGTTTGAAAGAAACAAAAAATACAGAACAAACTACCTATACCCAAATGACTTCCGAAGAGCTCGAAGAAGCTTTATCTGCTGCCATTTCAGAAGAAGCTTACGAAAAAGCTTCTATTATAAGAGATGAAATTTCGAAACGCAAAAAAAAGATTTAATTCTTAATTAATTTAAAAATAACAATTCAGTATAAGATTTTTCTACCCATGAAACCATATTTAGATTTGCTTCACCATGTATTAGAAAATGGAGTTACAAAGGAAGACCGAACCGGCACCGGTACAATTAGCATTTTCGGGTATCAAATGCGGTTTAATTTACAAGAAGGATTTCCTTTATTAACAACAAAAAAACTTCATTTGCGTTCAATTATACATGAATTATTATGGTTTTTAAAAGGAGAAACAAATGTTGAATATTTACATAAAAACGGTGTTTCTATTTGGGATGAATGGGCAGATGAAAATGGTGACTTAGGTCCTATTTATGGACATCAATGGAGATCGTGGGAAGGAAGTACTAAAACGGTTGATCAAATTTCGCAAATAATTGAACAAATTAAAACCAACCCAGACTCACGCCGTATTATTGTAAGTGCATGGAATGTAGGAGAGCTTGAAAAAATGGCATTACCTCCTTGTCATATATTATTTCAATTCTATGTTGCGCAAGGTCGTTTGTCTTGTCAATTATACCAACGAAGTGCCGATATTTTTATTGGAGTCCCTTTTAATATAGCTTCTTATGCGCTATTAAATATGATGGTAGCACAAGTGTGTCATTTGATTCCGGGCGATTTTATTCACACCATTGGCGATGCTCATTTATATAAAAACCATATTGACCAGGCAAAACTTCAGTTAAGTAGAGAACCTAAAAAACTACCCATAATGAATATTAATAAAGAGGTTAAAGATATTTTTTCTTTTCGTTTTGAAGATTTTTGTTTAGAAAATTACGATTGTTATCCGCATATAAAAGCTCCTGTTGCCATTTAACCCATATTAACCTATTTTAAACGCATGAATACGAAACTTTCTATTATTGTTGCAATTGACGAAAACAATGCTATTGGTAAAAACAATCAACTTTTATGTCATTTACCCGAAGACTTAAAACGATTTAAGAAATTAACTAGCGGGCATACCATTGTTATGGGGAAAAGAACATATGAATCCTTACCTGTTCGACCGCTAAAGAACCGAGTAAATATTGTTATTACGGATATTTTAACAGAAAAAATAGATGGTTGTATAATGGCCTATTCTATTGAAGATGCCATTCAAAAATGCGATCCATTTAACGAAAATTTTATTATTGGAGGAGCTTCTATCTATAAGCAATTTATGCCATTTGCAAACAAATTATATATAACCAAAATCCATCATAACTTCGAGGCAGATTGTTTTTTCCCGGAGATAAATACACATGAATGGGAATTAGTAATGAAAGAAGATTTTAATTTGGATGAGAAAAATCTTTACGAATACTCCTACTTGACCTACGAAAAAAAATAATGCGAATCGTTTACGTTTTTTGTTTTTTCTTTTTCGCAGCCGGAAACAAAACGTTATTTAATATTAATCTATATCCAGGTGAATTAGGAAAAAGGCTTAGTTCAGTGGGTGGGTCACCTACTAAATGCTGATAATCTTCCGGATCATGTCCGCCTAAAAATGTCCAAGTACCTTTACCGTATTCCCCATGAATATATCTTGCTTCCGAAATCGCTTTATTCTCGCCCATTATAAGCACGTCCGATTTTACAAGATCTTTATTAAAGGCGGTTGTTTGTCCCATAAATCCTTTTAAAACAGTTTGATGATTTTGGCATAACATAGTAGGCACGGGATCCCATTTTGCCGAAAAATCGAATAAAACAAATAAGTCCTCTTTTTCGCTTACTTTTCTTGTTTGGGTTACATCAATATTGGAAACCTCATATTCGTATGGGTTGGTACTTATTTTAAAATCATGAAAAGCAAAACAATTATCGAAATTTAATTTTTTTTGTGCTAAGGGGTCTATGGGGTCGCCATCGAACATATATTCGCAAATATCAACATTATCGGCAGCTAATGAAATATCGAAGCTGTCGGGAGCGGAACACATAGAAAAAAGATATCCTCCTCCGGCAACAAAATCGCGAATTTTTTTAACCACCGCTAATTTTAGTTCCGAAACTTTATCATACCCTAATTTTTTAGCGGTTGTTTCATTTTTAGCAACATCTTCTTTATACCATGCCGCATTTTGATATGCATACCAAAATTTTCCATATTGGCCTGTAAAATCTTCATGATGCATATGGAGCCAATCATATAAAGGTAATTTTTCGCCAATTACATCTTCATCATAAATTACATCATACGGAATTTCGGCATATTTAAGAGCCAATGTAACAGCATCATCCCAAGGTTGTTTATTAGGAGGCGAATAAACTGCTATTTTAGGTGCTTTTTGAAGTTTTACTTCATCCATATTCAATTCTGGATCCGATATTTCTGTAATAATTGAAGAAGCTTGTAAATCTGCTATAATTTGATAAGTAACACCCCGAATAATAATTTCACTTTCAACAACATCGGTGTATTTCATCATAAAGCTACCACCTTCATAATTTAAGAGCCAACTAACTTCCATATCTTGTTCTAAAGCAAAATAGGCAATGCCGTAGGCTTTTAAATGATTCTTTTGAGAATCATCCATCGGAATAAATATATAATTAGCATAATTAACATATGCTAAAAGGAGAAAACAGCTAGATAAAAAAAATCTTTTCATGAAAATAAATCCAGGAGTAAATATAGTAAAAAAAATTATTTACTAAAAAGAGGGCTCTTCTTCTTTCATATCGTTTAATTTAGATGGCATTGTAACTGTGTTAGGTTCATTTTCATTAAAGGAAGAACGATATGTTGACATATCGAAATTATCGGAATCGAGATTATCGAATTTAGCAAATTTCCCTATAAATTTAAGTCTAATATCTGTTATTGCCCCATTTCTATTCTTAGCAATAATAACCTCTGCCATATCTTTTGTTGGAGTTTGATCTTCAAATTGTTCGAGTTTGTAATATTCAGGTCTATACAAGAAAACGACTAAATCGGCATCTTGTTCAATAGCTCCAGACTCTCTTAAATCGGAGAGGATAGGTCGTTTTACGCCCCCTCTTTTTTCTACTTCTCTACTTAACTGAGAAAGTGCTATTACCGGAATATTTAATTCTTTTGCTAAACTTTTTAAAGAGCGAGAAATATTACTTATTTCCTGTTCTCTATTCCCTTTATTATCGCCGCTTGTTGACATTAATTGTAAATAATCAATAATGATCATACTAATGTCGTGCTGTTGTTTTAATCTTCTTGCTTTCGCTCTTAAATCGAAAATACTAAGAGCAGGAGAATCATCAATAATTAAAGGAGCTTCTGTAAGACCCGATATTTTTGCCGTCAACTGTTGCCATTCATAATCTTGTAATAGCCCCCTTTTTAATTTTCCGGCATCTAACTGTGTTTCACTCGATATTAAACGAGTAACCAACTGTACTGCACTCATTTCTAAAGAAAAGAACGCAACTGGTTTTTTATAATCGACTGTCATATTCCGAGCCATAGAGAGGACAAAGGCTGTTTTACCCATCCCCGGGCGGGCTGCTATTACTATTAAATCGGAATTTTGCCATCCGCCGGTAGCTCTATCAAGCTCCACAAAACCGGAGGGGACACCCATCATGTGATCTTCTTGTTGACCTGCTTTACGAATAAGGGCTATTGCTTCCGATAATAATTCGGGCATTTTTTCATAACTTTTACGTAATCTTCCTTCACTAATTTGAAATAGATTTTTTTCCGCATTATCTAGTAAATCGAAAACATCTGTGGTATCTTCAAAGGCATCACGAATAATTTCGGAAGAAATACGTATTAATTCCCGTTGCAAAAATTTTTGTGAAATAATTCTCGCATGGTATTCTATATTTGCCGATGATGCAACTCTCGCAGTAAGTTGAGTGATATAAAAAGGACCGCCAACAACTTCTAAATTTCCATTATTTTTAAGTTGATTGGTTACTGTTAATATATCGATAGGTTGACTATTATTAAAAAGCTGAAGAATTGCTTCATAAATTTTCTGATGACTTTCTTTATAAAAAACATCCGCTTTTAGAATCTCACTAACCGAAGTTAAGGCATCTTTTTCTAACATAATAGCCCCTAAAATGGCTTCTTCTAAGTCGACCGCTTGAGGAGGCAATTTACCATGTTCAAAAACAGAAGCAGGGGTTATCGGTTTTTTCGTTCTTTTCCTTGTATTATTATCCTGATAGGTGCTTTTAGTTTCATTCATGTTTCAAAATTACAAATTGGAGTTCAGTAGATAATCTATTTTATCGAAAATATTTATTAACAATAATAATATATTTTATGATATGTTGAATTTAAACAAAATACATAGAATAAAGAATAATACCGATTGCATATATGTAATAGTCCAATAAATTGTACTATAACATCTATGTTATCGGCATTACCATTGTAAAATTTAAAATATCCGTTGGACTATTTTAAATTTACAATTGGTATAACATAGATTCTTATTCTAACTATATTATTATTTACAAAAATAAAAAAAAGGCGTTTGACTTATGCAAAAATTACGTTTTCCTCTTTTATTAGCTCTTTTCCTTGATATTTTAACATTAACTGAGCAACCGTGAGAACATCTTTTTGACAATAGGTAACAATTCTTTCTAAATTATTATCCTGATAATAGACTTTTGCAACTTCACTCCCATCAATATCATCTTTGGGTGTAGGTATATTTAACACCGTAGCTAATAATTCCAAAGAGGTGAAATGTTTATAATCGCCAAATTTCCATAAATCCATGGTATCTAAATGTGATACTTCCCATGGTTTTTTACCCGACAAATCTAAAATAGTAGGAAGTTTCATTTCATTAATCATCATTCGTCTCGATAGATAAGGAATATCAAATTCTTTTACATTATGCCCACAGAACATATTCTCCTTTTTAGTAAATTTTGTATTCAAAAAAAGGACAAATTCTTCGAGCAATTTTTTTTCATCATTTCCGAAGAAAGATTGTAATTTGATTGATCTTTTTCCATCCACCATTTTTACAGAACCGGTGGAAATACATATAACTTTCCCAAACTCTGAAAAAATTCCGGCTCTCGAGAACATGGTAGCAGGGGTATCTTCAGGCCTTTTCGGCATATGCTCTACCTTCTTACTCCATAATTTTTGGTAAACAGGTGTTAGCTGTTCGAACTTAGCACAAATAGGAACCGTTTCTATATCAATAAATAGTAGGTTTTCCAGGTTTAATAATTCCAGCATAAAATTTAATTATTTTTTTTCATGACTTTATAAAACAAAATTAACTTATTTTTGAAAAGAAAAATATAATTCTTTCATTATTTCTCAAATCCTATAAATTAAATCTATTTTATTTATTAAACGGTTGAATAAAATTAGCATTATACATACTGCAGATGGATCTCATACGCTTATTCAGGATAATATGCAAGAGCACTATCATTCGACTTTTGGTGCTATTAACGAATCGAAACATATTTTTATTGAAAATGGATTAAATTATTATTTTAAAAAATATCCTAAAAATAATTACGCCATTCTTGAAATTGGGTTTGGAACCGGACTTAATGCACTTTTAACAAAAATAGAATTAGCCAACAAACAGATTAATTGCGTTTACCATACGCATGAAACGACCTTGTTAAATGAAGAAATTTATATGTCCTTAAATTATCCTAAAATACTGAATGTAGATCCTTCCCTATTTTATTTAATGCACCAATCCACTTGGGATATACCTATTATGATTGATTCATTATTTGAATTAACTAAATTTTTAGGAAAATTTGAAAATGCTTTTTTAGCAAAAAATTATTATGATATTGTTTTTTTTGATGCATTTTCTCCACAAATACAGCCGGAATTATGGACAGAAAACATCTTCCAAAAAATATATCTCTCGATGAAAAGTAACGGTGTACTTACGACTTATTCAACGAAAGGAATAGTAAAAAATGCATTAAAAACAAATGGGTTCCATATTGAAAAGATACCCGGTCCTTGTGGGAAGAGAGAGATCTTAAGAGCTTTTAAATAATTCTACTTCTGTGCTTTTATTATTCACATAAAAAGGCATATTGTATCTCAGGTATTTATTTTTCGATATGATAGTGTCGATTCTTTTTACGTAATAATAAATCAATGATACTAGCTGAAATACCTGCGAATAAAGAAAATAATAAGTGCCCTATGATATTCCATTCCTTTTCATTTAACAAAAACACACTTAAAATGGAGAATACAAATGCTATAATTACATAGAAAAATGTATTCATTAAAAAAAATATTTTTTTCATGATTATTATTTTCAGTAAATTTAAATAACTGAGATATAGAAATAAAGCCATTCTTAATAAAAATAGTAACAAATAAATGTTTATAAATATTATCCTCTTTACAAGAAATGGCAAGCTAAATCATTAATTTAGCCATAAAAAAAAGCATGATAAGAAAAAACACAACCTCTTTCATTATTCTATTTTTGTTTTTTATATCAACGGGCTTTTCACAAACAGTTACCGATTCTGCTATTATTAAACTAAGCGAAGAAGTGCAGAAATTTAGTTTAAATCACGCTCTTAAAAATGCCAAATGGGGAATATGTGTCATTACCGCCGATTCGGGAAAAACGGTTTTTGCAAAAAACGACAGTCTATTGTTGATTCCTGCTTCCACCATGAAAGCGATAAGTACAGCAGCAGGATTAAGCATGCTTGGTTCTAAATATACATTTAAAACACAATTGCTTTATGATGGGACGATAGATAAAGACAGTACCCTTCACGGAAACCTTTACATTAAAGGTGGAGGGGATCCTTCTTTAGGGTCTCCCCGAATAGACACAATGAATAATATTAAATATATGATTCCGGAATGGGTAAACATCATTCAATCGAAAGGGATAAAAAAAATTGAAGGTGCTATTGTAGGAGATGCTTCCATATTAGACGACACAATTGTACCGCCTTCTTGGGTTGATGGAGATATTGGTTTTTATTATGGAGCAGGAGCATCTGGTCTTTCTTTTCATGAGAATAATTTTTTAATCTCCATTACATGTGGAAAAAAATATAGAGATAGTGCTCGTATAACAGAAATAGATCCTATTATCCCCTATATAAAATTTGAGAATAAAGCATGGACAGGAAGCCCTCATTATGTAGGGAATTTATGGGCATACGGAAAACCCTATGAAAACAAGAGAACCATTACTGGCATTGTTCCGCGCAATTACAAAGATTTTAAAATGCGTTTATCCTTACCCGACCCTGCTGCTTTTTGTGCATATTCTTTATATAAAGCACTTACAGATACTGGTATTACAGTTACCGATTCAGCTACCACTTATAAAGAGTTAGTAAGTGCCAAGAAAAACACATACAAAGAACGCACATTAATATATACACATACAAGTCCCACACTAGACACCCTTGTTTATTATACCAATCATAAAAGTATTAATAGTTATGCCGAAAATATTTTAAAAGTACTTGCATACGAAAAAACAGGAAAAGGCTCTACCATAACCGGTACTCAATTAGTAAAAGCATATTGGAAAAAGAAAGGCGTTGATTTAACCGGATTTGTTATGAAAGACGGAAGTGGTCTTTCTACCGAAAATAAAGTATCTCCAAGACAGTTAGCAGAAATGATGCGGGCTAACATTTCGGATTCTACCTTTGCTGTTTACTATCACTCCTTGCCTTCGGCTGGCATATCTGGCACTATTAAAACCATGCTTAAAGGGACTATAGCAGAAAATAATTTACGTGCCAAAAGTGGTTATATGAAAAAAATAAGGTCTTATACCGGTTATGTTTATAATAAACAAAATAAATTGCTCACATTTGGAATTATTGTAAATAATCATACAGCCTCTGCAATTGGAATGAGAACCATGTTAGAAAAAATAATGGTCATGATTGCCGAAACAGAGTGGTAACTAATCTTCAATTAATATAATTAGCTCGACCTCCCTAATTATTCTATAACTAATAACACATCTCATTTACTTCATTAAAATTATTCTAATAAAAAATTCATTTCATAAATTTTTATTATTTTAGCCAAAACATAATACTAATTTTTTAACATATAATATCATGCAAAATATTGATTGGAAAAGTCTCCCTTTCGGTTATTTTAAAACCGATTTCAATATTCGTTATTACTGGAAAAACGGATCGTGGAGCAAAATGGAAGTTACCGATTCCGAATATATGAATATTCATATAGCGGCAACAGCACTTCACTACGGACAAGAAGCCTTTGAAGGAATGAAAGCATTTACCGGAAAAGACGGAAAAATTAGAGTTTTTCGATGGGAAGAAAATTCAAAACGAATGAATCGTTCCGCTGAAGGTATTATGATGCAACCGGTACCAACTGAAATGTTTAAAGAAGCTATTACTACTGCTATTCTTAAAAACAAAAAATTTGTTCCACCTTATGGCACAGGTGCTTCATTATATATTAGACCTTTGTTATTTGGATCCGGTCCACAAGTAGGCGTAAAACCGGCAAAAGAATATATGTTTATTGTTTTTGTAGGTCCGGTAGGTCCTTATTTTAAAGAAGGTTTTAAACCGGTAAACATTCAAATTGTTCGCGATTATGACCGTGCCGCTCCACTGGGAACAGGACATATTAAAGTAGGCGGAAACTATGCTGCCAGCTTAAGAGCCGGTGAAAGAGCACATGAAGAAGGTTTTGGATCGGTACTATTCTTAGATGCAAGAGAGAAAAAATATATTGACGAATGCGGCCCTGCTAATTTCTTTGCTATTAAAGGAAATACATATATTACCCCCGAATCTCATTCTATTCTCCCTTCTATTACCAATATGAGTTTAATAGAAATTGCAAAAAGCCTAGGCATGACTATAGAAAGAAGAAAAATTCCGGTTGAAGAACTTGCTACTTTTGATGAAGTAGGTGCTTGTGGAACAGCTGCTGTTATTACCCCTATTAAAAAGATATTCGATCGCGATAGTAATAACACGTTCGAATACTGTAAAGATGGACAAGCAGGTCCTGTTTCAACCAAGCTTTACAAACATTTACAAGGTATTCAATTAGGTGAAATGGAAGATAAATTCGGATGGAATCTAATTGTTGAATAAATTATACCAATTGTAAATTTAAAATAATAATAAAAAGAGCGAATAGACTAATTCGCTCTTTTTTATTTTCGCTCGTAAATCATTTTGGCAACAAGCTGATCATTACTAAAAGTAAATTTTTCCGTTAACAAATCTTTTATATCTACCCATCTAAAAACGACACTTCCATTGGTTTTTTCGACAAAATCGAATGGTTTGGTGTTAACTTTCAATTTAGAAATATGCGCTGTAGAAATAAAATAATAAATACAAATTACCTGAAAATCGTTCTGAAAAATGGAAGGAATAAAAAAATCGCTTGTATAAAAATGATCCTGAACATCCACTTCTACACCCATCTCTTCCATACATTCTCTTTTTAAACAATCGCGGGTGCCTTCTCCATATTCTAAGCCTCCTCCGGGAAATTTAATGAGTTGCTTTTCATTAAAAATTTCATCGGTAACTAAAATTTTATTTTGTTCATTAATCAATAAACCATATACACGGACAGTAGTTTTCCCGTTAAACATGCTATTTCCCTTTTTTATTTATAAAACTTAAAGGGTTAAGGTTTCTGCTATTTCCTTTAAAAACACCCTCATTAACAGACTTAACATCTTCTATAGTGTAAAAAGAATGTGGATTATACTGATTGATAATAGAGACAAACTGCTTTACATTTTCTCTTTTAATAACAGAAAAAATAAGTTTCACTTTTTGGTGAGAG
>DAOLWT010000034.1:0-12849 GCA_035421345.1 Bacteroidales bacterium | reverse complement strand
CGTTCCATCGGGTGCAAAATAGGGAAAATCTTCATCATATACGGTATTAATATTGGGTCCAATATTTTTGAGTACACTCCATTCTCCCGAAGGTAGTTTTTGAGAGATATATAAATCCATTCCACCTTCTTGAATATTTAAATCACACGCTATAATTAATGTTTTTTTATCGGGGGATATACATGCAGATGAAATATATTTAATAGGATTAAAAAGACTTCCAATAATTTCAGGTTTTTGATATGATTTCCCTTTTTTATATGAAATCATGGTTGTTCCTAGTGCGGTAAAATTATCTATATATGCAAAAAGCACTTTCCCGTCGGTAGAGAGACTAACTAATTCTTCTACAAGTGTCGTATTAATAGTGGTTCCTATACTTTTTACTTTAGCCCATTTGTCGTTCTGTAAGTATGAAATGAATATATCAGGAGTGTTAAATCCATCGAAATCTAATACATTTCCCGTTGTTCCTTGTCGTTTAGATGTAAATGTTATAAAAGATTCATCATTTGGAATAAATGGGTTGTAATCGGGATATGCTGAATTTATTTCTGCTCCGAGATTTTCTATGCTAATGTTTAATGGGGTTTTTATCAATAATTCAGCATTATCACACATTTGAATCATTCGTTCACTTGAAATAAGGAAATTTTCTTTTCCGTTACTAAGAAGTCCATATTGTTCAAAATAGTTTTTTGCTTTTGTAAAATTATAATTTAACATATATGCTCTGCCTAATTCATACCATGTATCTATATTTGCTTTAGGGTTAGAAACGGCTCTTTCAAGATAAAATATACTTTTTGATTTGTCAATGTATGTGTTTAAATAGCAAACGCCAACATAATAATTATACAAAGGGTTTAGGGAGTCGTTTTTTAATAAAAGGAGGTATTCGTTTAGCGCATCTTTATAATTACCTAATGTGAAATTATCTTTTGCATATTTATTACTGCCTGTTTGATCCGTATTTTGAGCAACTAAAAAATTATTAAAGTTAGCGGAAGCAGAGATGAAAAATAATAAGAAAAAAAAGCGCATACGTATTAATTTTTTATGATTTACTAAAGTAGTAATAATGATTTAATCGGATAGAAGTTTTAGGAAAAAGTTTTAAACAAAAAGTTAAAAAACTAACACCTACCCAAGAAAGGAAGTCCTTTGAAAATAATGTTAATATCATTCATAATTCGGTAATCTCGCGCATAAACTAAGTTAAGTCGATTTATCATATCGGAATTTAATTCCTTTTTGCGAAATGCGTCAATTGGACTCAAAACACCGTTTCGTATGAAAGGGAGTTTGAGAGATTCTTCATTTTTATAAAACCCAACCCACGATTTAAACCCTATTAATACTAAAAAAATATTTTTATAAAATCCTAAAATATTTTTTACAAATAAGAAAAAAACAGGGGATAAAACTAGTAAAATTAATGAAGTGCAAATATCAAAAAAACGTTTGTTTCGTTTATTGCTAGTTTTGCTAATGGCGTTAATATTAACAACATACAGGTCTCCTGACGTGTCAATTGAGTTACTCCCAATAATATATAAACTTTCAGGGGGTGCAATTTTGTAATCAACCTGACTCGAATTGAGTTCCGACATTTTATCAATAATTTCTTGAGGTGACATATTTTTTGCACAAAAAATAACCTCATTAATTTTATAGATTTCAATAATTTCTTTTATTTGATTTATATTCCCTATAAACCCATTCCCTTTGTTGTTTCCCGATAAAACATTTACTAATCCGATGAAACCCGGATTTATGCTAGTTTGTCTTAATACACTTACTACTCGTTCCGATTCTTCTTTATCCCCAACAATAATGAAATTTTTATATCTCCCTGTTTCAAAACGAAAATTATTAAACTTTAATAAATTAAAAATAGTTCTATACAAAAGCATAGAAATAATAGACCAAATAGCCCCTAATGTTATTAATGCCCTTGAAAAACGATATTCTTCGTTTAATAAAGCATAAATAACTAAGATTATTAGGGTGCCTATTAAAATCCCTTGAAATATTTTTAATATTCGTATAGGTTTGTCGTAACCACCACTTAAAAAAACAGAAAAAAGCCAAATAAAAATGTATAAGGGGACAAATAAGCTTAAATATTCGGTAGGGTAATGCCCCCCTTTACTAATTAAAACGTTTTGTTCCCAGTAATTTTTCAGAAAGTAAAATCCAATAAAAATAATTAGTGTATCGGTTAAAGGAAGGAAAATTTTTTGAATAAATCTTTCTGCTATTGCAAAGAAAGCCCTTATGTATATTGCAAAATTAATCATGTAGGTAAATAATTTTGCATTTTTTTTAGAGAAATGTTTTTTTGCAAAAATGATCATTGCATTATAAAAAACAATTACATAATTTATGCTGCTTTTTTTTGTGCTTTCTCCTTTGTAATGAATAATTCGCGTTAAAGGGAAATAATAATTTTTATAGCCGGCTTTTATTATTCTGTATGAGAGGTCAATATCTTCGCCATACATAAAAAAAGTTTCATCGAGAGGGCCTGTTTTTAATAAGGTTTCTTTTCGAATCATAAAAAAAGCACCCGATAAAATTGCTACTTCATGCACTTTGTTTTTGTCTAGATAACTAAGATGGTATTGCCCGAATATTTTTGATTTCGGGAATATTCGAGAGAATCCAAAAATTTTATAAAATGCTACTGACGGAGTGGGTAATCCGCGTTTTGATTCAGGTAAAAATTTCCCTTTCCCATCTATCATTTTTACGCCAAGGCCACCTGCATCGGGATTTGAATTCATAAAATCAAGGATCTTCGAAAAAGTTTCTTCTTCAACAACCGTATCGGGGTTTAATAATAGAATATACTTTCCTTGTGCTATTTGAATGGCTTGATTGTTTGCTTTTGAAAAACCTAAATTTTCTTTATTTTCAATGATTTTAACTTCTGGGAATTTCTCATGTATCATTTTAATGGAACCATCAACGGAATTGTTGTCAACTATAATTATCTCATTGTCAATGTTTTTACAAGCGTTTTTAACGGAAGTTAAACATTGTTCAAGAAAGTATTTTACGTTATAGTTAACTATTACTATTGATAAATCCATTAATTGGGAAAGATTAAACAAAACAAAAATATAGTTTTTGTTTGAATGAACAAAAAATAAAAAAGTTTTAAATAGATGAAACTTAATTAAAGGTTTAAAGTATAATATATTAAATTACCTTAAAATAAAAAATAATATATATAGAATTGTTAAATTCATTTTAATTTAATAATTTTGTAGTTTATCTAAGTTAATTTGTAGTTTAGAACAAGAATAGAAAAATATTAAATAATATTATTACTTATATTTTTAGTTAATCATAAATTGAAAATTATGAAAAAAACAATACTCTTTATTTTCGGTATAATGTTAAGCAATTTGATAATGGCTCAGGCTCCTAAAACTCCTTTAACTCCATTACAAAAAGCGGATTCGGCTTTTAAATATAAAGATTATCACAATTCAATTTTGTTATATCAAAAAGCATTAAAAAAATCGAAAGAAACCGGATATATTAATTTTCAAATAGGGGAAAGTTATAAGAATGCAAACAATTTCACGGAGGCTAAAAAATGGTACGATAAATCTTCTTCTATCGGATATACGAATGCATTGCTAAATCTTCGTTTAGGAGAAATGTTAATACTCTCGGGAGATTATAATACGGCTAAAACATATATAGAAAAATATATGGCAGAAGTCCCTACCGATCCGATAGCTAAAATTCGTTTGGAATCATGTAATCTAGGTATAAAAGGACAAAATGAAAAACCACTCTTACAAGTACATAACGTAAAAGAATTAAATACCGTTTATAGCGATTATGGTGTTGGGTATTTAAATAATAAAGTTATTTTTTCTTCAACAAGATCGGCTACCGGTGTTGAACTAAAAATAGACCCAAATACATCTCAAGGATTTTCTGATATGTATGAATCTACTTATGAAGCGGATAAATTGCAATATACTTCTCCTAAAAAATTAGAAGGGTCTGTTAACACGACCTTTAATGAAGGATCTTTTTCATTCGATAGTAAAAATAAATATGGTTACTATTCTCAATGTAATGGCACAGAAGGAAAATCTCGCCAATGTAATATTATGTATGCCCGTTATAATGAAACGTCAAATTCTTGGGAATCATCAAAATTAATTAGTTTCAATAGTCAAACCTATCGTATTCAACAACCATCTATCTCCTCTGATGGAAAAACATTGTATTTTTCTTCCGATATGCCTGGTGGTTTTGGTGGAGCCGATTTATATAAAATAACTAAATTATCTGATACCTTATGGGGACAACCTGAAAATCTTGGTTCTGAAATAAATACAATTGGAAACGAAGGATTCCCCTTTATTTCCGGCGATACATTACTTGTGTTTGCTTCCGATGGATTACCCGGTTTAGGAGGGTTGGATGTTTTTACATCTAAGTTGAAATCCGGTAAATTTTCAAAACCGGTAAATGTGTTAAACCCTATTAATTCAAGCGCCGATGATTTTAATATGATATTTAAAGATAGCAAAGACGAAGGATTGTTTTCTAGTAATAGATTAGGTGGAGTAGGCGACGACGATTTGTACTCCTACGATTTAGTGCCTGTTATTCTTACTGTTATTGGAAATGTAAAAGATATAAAAACAAAGAAAAATATTGAAAATGCCATAATTTATTTTAAAGGTAGCGACGGAAGTTTAGATTCTGCTACTACAAACTCCGATGGAAATTATGTGTTCGATAAACTAAAATCCAAAGTAACTTACAATATAAAAGCTACAAAACAAGGATTTTTAAATGATAGTAAAAATATTTCTATAGGAGAAGAAAAATATTCTAAAATATTTGATGCTTCAATGGGATTGGATGTAAATTTCGAATTAATAAAAATTTCCAAAGAAGAAGTTAAAATAAATAATATTTTATATGATTATGATAAATGGTTCCTTCGCGAAGAATCTAAAAAAGAATTAAACCATTTAATTCATGTTCTAAAAGAAACTCCAAATGTAAAAGTTCAGTTAAGTTCTCATACCGACGAAAGAGGAGCTGTTAAATATAATGAAGAATTATCTCAAAAAAGAGCTCAGTCGGTGGTTGATTACCTAATTTCAAGTGGAATTGATTCATCGAGATTAATTGCAAAAGGATATGGTTTCTCAAACCCCTTAATAAAAAATGCAAAAACCGAAGATGAACATCAAATGAATAGAAGAACAACGTTTAAAATTCTAACTGAAGATAATAAAGTATTTCTTAAAGAAACATACGAAATAGACCCTGTTACCAAAAAACAAATAAAAACAGAAACCGAAATTGATATACAAACAGATTCGGAAACAACATCTTCTAATAATTATCACATCATTAGCGGTTCATATGCAACTCAAAATGAAGCCAAAAATGCGGTTGCTCTTTTATCGAAAGCCGGTTATGCTAAAGCAAGTATTGTTGATCAAGCTGCTAACGGAAACTGGCGCGTAGCTTATCAAAGCTTTACAAGCAAAGATGATGCTCAAAATGCATTAAATGCCATTAAAAAAATTAATAGCGGAGCTTGGTTATACGAGAAAAAATAAATAGATATAAGGACTATTTTTTATTTGTTAAACTATTAACATAAGAATTATGAAAAAAATTTACTTGATATTAATAACATTAGTTCTATCGATAGAAATAAGTTATTCCCAAAACGACCCTCAGTTCAGACATTATATGTATAGCGAAACTGCATACAACCCCGCAATGGCTGGCGTTACGAATACATTAGATGCTACTTTAATTGTTCGAGAACAATGGATAGGTTTTGATGACGCACCGGGTACTCAATTTTTTAACGGGTCTTTATTCGTTAATAAAATGTCGGGTGGTGTTGGATTAAGCCTTATTAACGATAAATTAGGCTTTGAAAATAGTTTGAATTTAAAATTAATGTATGCTTATCAAATTCGATTAACAGACTTAAGTAAACTATCGTTTGGACTTGGATTTGGAATGTTACATAAATCGTTAAAAGGGAGTAAATTAATTTATGACAACATGGACGATCCGAATGGATTATATGTAGATGCTACTAAAACAAAACCCGATTTCGATTTTGGTGTTGCATATAATTCTGATAAGTTAACCATTGGGGCTTCTATTACTCATATAGATCAATCTATAAAAAAAGCCACGGTATTAAAAGCCCCACGGCATTATTACTTAATGGCAAAATATAAAATTAAGGCAAGTGAAAAAATTAACATAATTCCTTGTGTTAAATTTAAAAGCGCTGAATTTATTAGTCAAATTGATATGACTGCATTACTTGTATTCTCAAATAAATTTTGGATTGGCGGAGCATATAGTACTAAAGATGCCATGGTTGGAATGATAGGAATGAAAATAACGAAAGGAATAAGTATTGGATATGCCTACGATTACAATACAGGGGGAGTTAAGTCATTAAGCGACGGCTCACACGAATTTATGTTGTTAGGCTCTTTTGATGTAGCTCGTAAAATTATTCCTGTTAAAACACCCCGCTTCTTTGATTAGTTGCAAATGTTAATAATATAAAAAAAAGGAAGTTGTTTAATAATAACTTCCTTTTTTTATTCATAAAAAACAGCTAACCAAATACACTTAGGTTTATTTGACGTATAAGAAACGCGATGTTTTATATGTGCTGGAATATTTAAATAATCTCCTTTCTTTAAAGAGATAAATTCCGAATTTTCAAATTCCAACCTAGCTTCTCCTTCCAAAATTAATATCCATTCGTTTATTTCTTGATCGTACCAAAATCCATCAGGAGATTTATGCCCTGACGAAATAATTCGTTCAATTTTTAGGTTATTATTTTTTAAAAGTATTTCAAATGTTTCTTGCGGGAGTGCTAAATCAGAAATAGAATCATAAATATTGCTTTTTCTCATAGAAAAGAAATTAAATAAAAAGGTCGAATTTAAGAAAGAATAAAGTCTTCAATAATTCCTTTGCCTTGTCTAACAATTTTATATTCATCTTCAGTACAGTCAACTACTGTCGATTTTTCTATACTTCCTATGCCTCCATCAATAACAATATCTACAAGATCTTGGTACTTTTCATAGATAAGTTCCGGATTTGTTAATGTCTCTATATTTTCGTCGTCGCCTTTAACCGAAGTACTCATTATAGGGTTTCCTAACTCATTAACAATTTGACGAGCAATCATATTGTCGGGAATACGAATACCAACTGTTTTCTTTTTACTTTCAAAAAGTTTAGGAACGTTACTACTGCTATTTAGAATATATGTAAAAGGGCCAGGTAATGTCCTTTTCATTAGTTTATAGATAGGATTCGTTATTTGACGCGTAAAATCGGAAATATGACTTAAATCGTAACAAATAAAAGAAAAATTGGCTTTATCGATTTTAATCCCTTTAATTTGAGCAAT
Source organism: Bacteroidales bacterium (assembly GCA_035421345.1). Taxonomy (GTDB): domain Bacteria; phylum Bacteroidota; class Bacteroidia; order Bacteroidales; family CG2-30-32-10; genus DAOLWT01. Next base: position 5,387 of record DAOLWT010000034.1, on the reverse strand, counting down.
CCGTTGAACTGCTTTATGTTGAAATATATCGCATCCAATGCCGTACATGGTGTCGGTTGGATAAATAATAATCCCGCCATCTCTTAAGCATTCAACAACCTGATGTATATGGCGAATATTTGGATTTTCAGGATAAATCTTAATTAACATACAAAATGTATTTTTAACATACAAAATTAATACTATTTTTTTATAGTATTCGTAATAAAAAAATAAATAAGAGGGGGGGAATCGTATTAATGATAAAGAAAAAGGAAAATAAAAAAGGGTAAGCCCCTTATATCGCACCGCTCAACCATTTACCCTTGCTTTCTTCCGAACCTGGGGGAGTTCAACAGGAGCTGGTCGTATAAGACTTACCCGCTGCAAAATTACAAAAAGAAATGATTTAACGTAATATTATTTAAGAAAATAATAATAAAAATTCTAAATTAGTATATTTGCATTAAATCGTAAATCGAAAAAATATGGAAACTACTCCTGAAATTAAAAAAAATAGCATTTTTCCGAATGCTTTGAACTATGGAATAATACTCGGAATTATTTCAATTATCTTCACAATTATTTTATACGTTTTAAATATAATGGATAACAAATATGCAGGTTTTGTTCCCTTAATTATTTTAATTGCTGTTTTGGTTGTTGGGATTTTAAATTATAGAAATAAAATTAATGGAGGTTTTATAACTTACGGTCAATCTTTAGGTACCGGGGTTTTAATTGGTTTAATTTCATCTGTTCTTGTTGCCTTATTTACCTTTATTTTATATCAATATATTGATCCTGATTTGATAGGCTCCCTTTTAAGCAAAACAGAAGAACAAATGTTAGAGAGAAATCCAAATTTGACTGATGAACAAATAGAAATGGCAGTGAACTATACCAAAAAATATACAACCCCTTTATGGTTGACAATAAGTGCCTTTTTTTGGACAACCTTATTGGCATTTATTGCTTCTTTAGTGATATCCATTTTTACACAAAAAAAAGATAAATCGTTCGAATCAAATTTTAGATAAAAAACTATGGATATTTCTGTTGTAATACCTCTTTTTTCCGAAGAAGAATCAATTCCGGAACTTTCGCAATGGATAGTGAAAGTGATGAATGTAAATAAGTTTAGCTATGAAGTTATTTTTGTAGATGATGGAAGTCGTGATAATTCCTGGAATATTATTGAACAATTATCGAAAGAAAATAATAATATAAAAGGTATAAAATTTAGAAGAAACTATGGAAAATCGGCCGCTTTAAATTGTGGATTTCAGGAAGCCCAAGGCGATGTAGTTATTACCATGGATTCCGATCTTCAAGACTCTCCAGATGAAATTCCTGAATTATTCAAAATGATTAAAGAGCAAGGGTTTCAGCTAGTTTCCGGATGGAAGAAAAAAAGATATGATCCGATTACCAAAACAATTCCAACAAAATTATTTAATGCTGCAGCTCGGAAAGCCAGTGGAATTAAATTACACGATTTTAATTGTGGTTTAAAAGCATATCGTAAGGATGTTGTTAAAACCATCGAAGTGTATGGTGAAATGCATCGATACATCCCTGTTATTGCTAAATGGGCTGGATTTACTAAAATTGGCGAGAAAATAGTTCTTCATCAAAAGCGTAAATATGGAAAATCAAAATTTGGTTTAAGTCGATTTATTAATGGGTTTCTAGATCTTATGACCATTTCATTTATGGGTAAATTTGGGAAACGACCCATGCATTTATTTGGCTTATGGGGTACTTTCTTATTTTTAATAGGGTTTGGTATTGCAGCTTATTTAGCGTATGCTAAAATTGCTCTTGCAACCTATAAAATGACCGAAAGACCTTTATTCTATTTAGGAATGCTTTGTATGCTTATCGGATCTCAAATGTTTTTAACGGGGTTTTTAGCCGAAATGATTTCACGTAATTCAACAGAACGGAATCATTATGTAATTGAAAAAAAAATAACAAATTAATATGTTGTCAAAATTTATTAAAAATCGGTTTCTTTTGAATAGTATACTTCTTGTTCTAATATCATGTAATGGAAATAAAACAAGCGATAAGTTACCCCTCGCTGAAATAAATAGTATCTCCGATACCTTATCTAGTAAAACACAAGATGAACTATTAACAGAAAATGTTATTGGTATTTGGAATACGGTTGAAGAAGTAAGGGTTGAAACAATTATGTTTTCCGAAGATGGTATTTATAAAGGATACGACGGACAATCTTTTGAAGGAACATGGGAAATAAAAGATCAAAAAATTAATTTATCCTATAGCGGGGAATACGCTATTCGTATTACGAAAGATACCATGTATTTAGATTCAACTCGCTTTTTGCGACAATTACCGGAAATTACAGATAACTTATAAATACCTTGAATCTTCGGTTTAATAAAATATAACTGAAATAAGAAGAAAATAAACTCCTCAAACAATTGAAATCTACTAGAAAAATAATTATCATAGGCTCTGCTTATCCCTTTAGAGGAGGATTGGCTGCATATAATGAACGTTTAGCCCGTGAATATATTAAAAACGGGGATGATGTTGTTATTTATACATTTACGTTGCAATATCCGTCGTTTTTATTCCCCGGAAAATCGCAATATTCTGAAAGTCCCGCTCCTACCGATATTAAAATTATTAGAATTGTTAATTCAATAAATCCATTAAATTGGATAAAAGTGGGCAATCGAATTAAAAAGCAAAAACCAGATTTGGTAATTATTAAATTTTGGATTCCTTTTATGGCGCCATGCTTTGGGACTATTGCGAGAAGAATTAAAAAAAATAATTTTACTAAAATTATATCGATTGTTGACAATATTATTCCTCATGAAAAAAGAGTAGGCGATCGTATTTTAGCTTCCTATTTTGTTCAAGCAGTTCATGGCTTTGTGGCTATGTCGAAGTCGGTTATGGAAGATATAAAATTGTTTAATAAAACAAAACCTGTTTTATTTTGCCCTCACCCGTTATACGACCATTTCGGGGAAATTATCCCGAAAGAAAAGGCAATATGTAATCTAAAATTAGATACGAATTATAAATATATTTTATTCTTTGGATTTATAAGAGACTACAAAGGGCTTGACCTTTTGCTAAAATCCTTTGCAAAATTGAGTATTAAAAATAAATCAATTAAATTAATTGTTGCAGGTGAATTTTATACAGATTCAAAACCCTATTTTGATTTAATAAAAATAAATCAACTCGACGAATTTGTAATTATGCATAATAATTTTATTCCCGATGAAAAAGTAGCTGATTATTTTTGTGCTTCTGATATTGTTGTTCAGCCATATAAGAATGCCACCCAAAGTGGAGTTACTCAAATTGCCTATCATTTTAATAAACCCATGATTGTTACCGATGTAGGAGGTCTTGCTGAAATAATCCCCGACGGTAAAGTGGGTTATGTTGTAAAACCTGATAGTGAAAAATTAGCAGAAGTAATTTTTAAATTCTTTGATTTAAATAAGGAAAAAGAATTTATGGAAGCAGCTTCTGTTGAAAAAGAAAAATATTCTTGGACCAATTTGATTAAAACAATTGAAAAAATTTGATAAACGATGAAAATAATTTTTTTATTTCTTGCATTATGTGTTTATACTTCTGTTATTAGTCAGAATAACACAATTGAAAGTAAAATTTCAAATAATAATTCTCTCCGAGTTAATCTTCCAAATCCTTTGTTAAAAGGGAGTATGACATTAGAGGAGGCTCTTTTAAAAAGAAGATCGGTAAGGGAATATCAAGAGGTTCCATTAATGTTAAAAGAGGTATCTCAAATTTTATGGTCAGCATATGGTATTACAGATACTGTAAAACGAAAGGGCGTTGATTTAAAAACGGCACCTTCGGCGATGGCTTTATATCCATTATCTATTTATGTTGTTGTTGGTAATGTAAGCGATTTGCTTTCTGGAATATATTGTTATTATCCCAAAGGACATTATCTCCTTCAATTAAAATCGGGAGATTATAGAAATGAATTAAGCGCGGCTTCAAATAATCAGAATATGATTAAGAATGCGTCTTTTGTGCTAGTATATTCTTATGATACACTTAAATTAAATAGTAAATTTGGGAAAGAAGCCGCAATTAAATTGTCTAGTATGGATTTAGGTCATTCAGCTGAAAATGTATATTTGCAAGCAACCGCATTAGGACTAGGAACCTGTGCAATAGGAGGCTTAAAACCGGCTAGCGTTTCTGAATTAATCAGTATGCCGGTAAATGAAAAACCAATTTATATTATGCCCGTTGGTAAATTGAAAGATGAATAAATTAAGATTAAAAAAAAGTATTATTTAAGAAAAATGAAATTATGCTGATTAGAAGTAAAGCCCCATTAAGACTCGGACTTGCCGGAGGTGGTACCGATGTCGCCCCTTATTCCGATTTGTTTGGGGGCGCCGTTTTAAATGCAACTATCAGCATGTATGCCTATGCATATATAAAACCGCGTAACGACGGGAAAATTGTATTAAAAGCAGTCGATAAAAATATGGAACTAGTTTATAAATCGGATTTAAAATTAAAAATCGATGATAAGCTAGCACTTCATAAAGGTGCTTATAATCGGATTGTTCGGGATTTTTGTAAAACCCCGCTATCATTCGAATTAACAACTTTTGTGGATGCTCCTGCAGGTTCCGGACTTGGAACATCTTCTACATTAATGGTAGCTATAATAGGTGCTTTCTCAGAATGGTTAAAATTACCTTTAGGGGAATATGACATTGCTCATTTGGCATATGAAATTGAGCGAATTGATATGAAAATGGCTGGAGGAAAGCAGGATCAATATTCTGCTACATTTGGAGGGGTTAATTTTATGGAATTTTTTAAAGATGACAAAGTTATTGTAAATCCCTTACGAATTAAAGCACAATATTTATCGGAATTATCGAATAACCTGGTTTTATACTATACCGAAACAAGCCGCTTATCGTCTGTAATTATAGAAAACCAGCAAAAAAATGTAAGAGAAAAAAATAAAAAATCGCTAGAAGCCATGCATAAAATGAAAGAGCAGGCAGTGATGATGAAAGAATGTTTGTTGAAAGGAAATATAGATGGAATAGGGGAAATACTTAATTTCGGATGGAAATATAAAAAACAAATGGCAGATGGTGTTACCAATAAGTTAATTGATGATATTTATAATACGGCTATTAAATACGGTGCTACTGGAGGTAAAATATCCGGTGCCGGAGGGGGTGGTTTTATTTTCTTTTATTGTCCTGCTAATCGAAGATTTGACGTAATAGATGCGTTGAAAAAGTTCGGAGGGCAAGCAAAACGATATGATTTTACAACAAACGGACTACTTACTTGGACTTCATAAAATATTGCATTATTATTTTTTCGCCATTTACTTTTTT